>CAMDPE010000045.1 GCA_945903795.1 Lutibacter flavus
TAGTGGTACATGGAACCGGTAAAAAATTATATGCCGAAAATTTTTCAATGGCCGGCAAAACAGGAACTGCCAGAACAGAATATTGGGAAGCGGATTGGGAAACCAACAGGCGCTATATTTCTTCCTTTACGGGATATTTTCCTGCCGAGAATCCTAAGTATTCATGCATCGTAGTGATTCATAAACCAAAGGCGCAAACAGGCTATTACGGCGCAGATGTTTCCGGACCTGTTTTTAAGGATATTGCCCAAAAAATTTACCTTTCAAAATCAGAAATTAATAAAATTGAGAATAAAAAGCCAAATTTCAAAAGCATAGAAAATGACTATAACGCTTACTTTACCATTGCCAATAAGGAAATTGACACAATTCCAAATGTAAAAGGAATGGCTGGTATGGACGCTATTTCCATCCTTGAAAATTTAGGGTTAAAAGTGAGCTATTTGGGAAAAGGAAAAGTTGCTGAGCAATCGTTGCTTGCGGGCGGAAAAATAATCAAAGGATCAACCATCATTTTAAATTAAATTAGTTGAAATCAGTTAAAGACATATTAAATAAAGTTGTGGTTAACGCAATACAGGGCAACACCGAGACAAAGGTGAACGCCATTGTATTCGATTCCAGAAACGTGCAAAAAAATTGTCTTTTCGCAGCGCAAAAAGGGTTGCTATTTGATGGTCATCAATTTATTGATAAAGCCATAGAATTGGGTGCTGTTGCCATACTTTGTGAGAAATTGCCTGAAAAATTAACATAAAATATAACTTATATACAAGTTGAAGATTCAAATAGCGCGTTGGCGCAGATTGCTTCAAATTTTTATGACAATCCATCTTCAAAATTAAAATTAATCGGAGTTACTGGCACAAACGGTAAAACAACCGTGGCCACATTGCTTTATAAATTATTTCAGAATGCCGGTTATAAAACAGGATTGTTATCAACCGTAAAAATTTTAGTGGATACCAGAGAATATGCTGCAACACATACCACACCAAATTCCGTGGCCATAAATTCTTATTTGAATGAAATGGTAGAGTTAGGCGTTGATTACTGTTTTATGGAAGTGAGTTCTCACGGAATACATCAAAAAAGAACGGAAGGATTAAAATTTGAGGGTGGTGTATTTACAAATTTAACCCACGACCATTTAGATTACCATAAAACATTTGCAGAATACAGGGACGTAAAAAAATTGTTTTTTGACCGGTTGCCGAAAACGGCTTTTGCTTTGGTAAACATAGACGATAAAAACGGACCTGTGATGCTTCAAAACACCGAGGCAAAAAAACAGTCGTATGCATTAAAAACAATGGCCGATTTTAAGGCTAAAATAATAGAAAATCAGTTTTCGGGCTTGGTGCTGAATATCAATAACAATGAAGTTTACACCAAATTAATCGGGCGGTTTAATGCTTATAATTTGCTGGCTGTTTATGGTGTTTCTATTCTTTTAGGATTGGGTTCAGAAGAAGCGTTGCGTCATTTAAGCAAATTAGAAAACGTAACAGGCAGGTTTCAATATTTTATTTCTAAAGGCGGCGTAACAGCAATTGTGGATTATGCACATACGCCTGATGCCTTAAAAAATGTATTGGAAACAATAAACGAAATCAGAACCGGAAACGAACAAGTAATTACCGTTGTGGGATGCGGTGGCAATAGAGACAAAGCGAAACGTCCTGTGATGGGACGAATCGCCTCTCAATTAAGCACACAGGTTTTGGTGACTTCCGATAATCCTCGAAATGAAGATCCACAAACGATTATAGAAGAAATTGAGGCGGGTATTGAACCACAAAACCTAAAGAAATCAATATCAATTTTAGATAGAGAACAGGCTATAAAAGCGGCTTCAAAACTTGCTAAAAAAGGTGATATCATATTAATTGCCGGAAAAGGCCACGAAACCTATCAGGAAATAAAAGGAAAACGTTCACATTTCGATGATTATGAGCAAATCACAAAACAGTTAAACCTCATAGAAAGCTAAATTATGTTATATTATTTATTCGAATATCTAGATAAATATTACGATTTAACCGGTGCAGGGTTATTTAAATATATTTCATTTCGTTCAGCATTGGCGTTTATCATTTCTTTGCTTTTTTCTATGATTTACGGAAAAAAAATCATCAATTATTTGCAATTAAAGCAAGTGGGCGAATCGGTAAGAGATTTGGGTTTGGCAGGACAAGTTGAAAAAGCGGGTACGCCAACAATGGGAGGAATCATCATTATTTTGGCCACGCTTATTCCGGTATTGCTTTTTGCACAAATAGACAATGTGTATATCGTTTTGTTGGTGGTAACAACCTTGTGGATGGGAACCATTGGCTTTTTGGATGATTATATTAAAATATTTAAACAAAATAAAGCGGGTTTAAAAGGTCGTTTTAAAATTTTAGGACAAATTACATTGGGAATTTTTGTGGGCGCGATGCTTTATTTTCATCCTAGCGTCACGATGAAAGAAAAATTGCCTACAAAGTTTCAATACACAACAGAATCTGGAATCCAAATCCTTTTTGCCGATTCTAAAAAGTCCACAAAAACTACTATTCCGTTTGTGAAAAACAACGAATTAGATTATGCATCGGCATTGGCTTTTTTAGGAACTGATTATAAAAAATATGCCTGGTTAATTTTTATTCCAATCGTCATTTTCATTATTACAGCAGTTTCAAACGGAGCAAATCTAACCGATGGAATTGATGGATTGGCAGCGGGTTCATCGGCCATTATTGTGCTGACACTCGGAATTTTTGCCTGGGTTTCCGGTAACATCATTTTCGCGAATTATTTGGACGTGATGTACATTCCAGATTCGGGCGAAATGACCATTTTTATTGCCGCTTTTGTGGGTGCTTTGATCGGATTTTTATGGTACAATACGTATCCGGCACAAGTTTTTATGGGCGATACGGGAAGTTTAACCATTGGTGCTGTAATTGCAGTTTTGGCAATTGCCGTGCGTAAAGAATTACTCATTCCTATTTTAGCAGGCATTTTTTTAGTGGAGAATTTATCGGTAGTGCTGCAGGTAAGTTATTTTAAATATACCAAAAAGAGATTTGGAGAAGGTAAACGCATATTTAAAATGGCGCCACTACACCATCATTATCAAAAAATAGGATATCACGAAAGCAAAATAGTGACAAGATTTTGGATTGTTGGAATTATGTTGGCGGTGTTGGCAATAGTAACGTTAAAGTTGCGATAAATGAAGTTAGCAATATTAGGAGCAGGAGAAAGCGGTATTGGAACCGCAATTTTGGGGAAACAAAAAGGGTATGAGGTTTTTGTTTCGGACAAAGGAATGATTGCTGAAAAATATAAAAAAGTTCTTTTAGAAAATGACATTTTATTTGAAGAGGGAAATCATACAGAATCTAAAATATTGGATGCTGATTTGGTGATGAAAAGCCCAGGAATTCCAGATAAAGTTGCCTTGGTAAAACAATTGAAAAACCAAGAAATTCCTGTAATTTCTGAAATTGAGTTTGCTTCAAAATATACCAACGGTGTTATTGTTGGAATCACAGGTTCAAATGGAAAAACCACCGTAACTATGATGGTGAACCATATTTTGAAGAAGGCAAATTTAAATGTTGGAATGGGAGGAAATATCGGTGAAAGTTTTGCGAAGCAGGTGGCCGAAAGCAAGTTTGATATTCACGTATTGGAATTGAGCAGTTTTCAGTTGGATGGTATTGTTGATTTTGCGCCGCACATTGCCATTATCACAAACATTACACCCGATCATTTGGACAGATACGATTACAAGTTTGAAAACTATATCAATTCAAAGTTTAGAATTACCGAAAATCAGACGGAAAATGATTTTCTGATTTATGATGCAGATGATGAAGTGATTACCAAATGGTTAAAAAATAATAAAACAAAAGCCTGTTTACTGCCTTTTTCAATAGAAAAAGAATTGGAACAAGGCGTTTTTTTGAAAAACGACAACATAATAATTAAATATAAAACAGAAGATACACTAATGAACATTTCAACTTTAGCTTTAAAAGGAAAACATAATTTAAAAAATGCAATGGGCGCTTCAATGGCAACTTCATTGCTAAAAGTTAGAAAAGATACTATTCGTGAAAGTCTGGAAGATTTTGAAGGCGCAGAGCATCGTTTGGAATATGTGCTAAAAATTAATGGTGTACAATATATCAACGATTCTAAAGCAACAAACGTAAATGCTACATTTTATGCGTTGGACAGTGTAAAAGCACCAACAGTATGGATTGTAGGCGGCGTAGATAAAGGAAATGATTATTTGGATTTAATGCCGTTTGTGAGAGAAAAAGTGAAAGCCATTATTTGTTTGGGACTCGACAACCAAAAAATTATACAAACTTTTGGCAATGTGGTTGATTTAATTGTTGAAACAGCAGGTGCTGAAGAAGCTGTAAAAGTTGCTTACAAAATTGCAGAAAAAGGAGATACCGTTTTATTGTCTCCGGCTTGTGCAAGTTTTGATTTATTTGAAAACTATGAAGACAGAGGAAATAAATTTAAAGAAGCTGTTCGCGGATTGTAGATGAAACGAGCAATGCAAATTTTGATATACACAGAAATGATTAATGGCGAACTGCATCTGTACCAATAAAAAATATATAATAAACAGATGAAAAACATTCTTAAAAATATAGAAGGAGATAAAGCAATATGGGCGATTGTGACCATCATGGCAATTTTGTCCTTTTTGCCCGTGTATAGTGCCAGCACCAATTTGGTTTATGGCACTAATATAGGCACGCCTTTCTATTATTTATTTAAGCATGTGATTCTATTATTCCTCGGATTCTTAATTATTTATGGCGTTCATAAAATTCCGTTTAGATATTTTAGTGGCGGCTCTGTTTTAATGTTGCCTTTGGTAATTCTTCTGCTAATATTCACCTTGTCACAAGGAACCACTATTGGCGGTTCAAATGCCAGCAGGTGGATTGAAATTCCTTTTATTGGTGTGGGTTTTCAAACATCTACCTTGGCTATTTTGGTATTAATGGTTTATGTGTCTCGTTATTTGGCACGAAAAAAGGAAAGTGAAATTACTTTTAAGGATAGCATTTGGCAATTATGGCTGCCCATAGCGATAACCTTGGCATTAATTTTACCGGCCAATTTTTCAACTACGGCAATCGCATTTTCAATGATATTGATGCTGGCCTTTATTGGCGGTTATCCGATTAAATATTTATTGGCGATCATAGGGATGGGTACCTTGGTTTTGGCCATATTCGTGCTAACAGCCAAAGCATTTCCGGGTGTTTTCCCAAATAGGGTGGATACTATGATCAGCAGGGTTGAAAATTTTTCGAATCCGAGTGCCGAAGAAGGCTATCAGGTTGAAAAGGCTAAAATTGCGATTGCAACTGGCGGTTTACAAGGACGGGGCCCGGGAAAAAGCATTCAAAAAAACTTTTTGCCTCAATCCACTTCCGATTTTATTTTCGCCATTATTGTTGAAGAATATGGGTTGTGGGGCGCTTTAGTGGTTATTTTAATGTATTTCATATTGTTGTTCCGCATCGTTATCGCCGCAAAAAAAGCAAGAAGCATTTTTGCCACGCTCCTCATTATAGGCGTTGGCTTGCCCATTATTTTTCAGGCAATCATCAATATGGGTGTAGCCGTTAATTTATTTCCGGTGACCGGACAAACATTGCCGTTAATCAGCAGTGGAGGTACTTCCATTTGGATGACCTGTTTTGCGATAGGAATTATTTTAAGCGTTACTGCTGAAAAGGAAATAAATCCTGATATAGCTAGTGAAGATAACCCTTTAACAGTATTACATGAAGCAATCGGTTAACATCATATTAAGCGGAGGCGGCACAGGCGGGCATATTTACCCGGCAATTGCCATTGCCAATGAGTTAAAGTTGAAATATCCTGATGCTAATTTTTTGTTTGTGGGCGCAAAGGATAAAATGGAGATGGAAAAAATTCCGGAAGCAGGATATAACATTAAGGGATTGTGGATTTCAGGAATTCAACGACAATATATTTTAAAAAATTTATCATTTCCTTTTAAATTGATCAGCAGCTTGTCAAAAGCATATCAAATTATTAAAGAATTTAAGCCGGACATTGTAATAGGCACGGGTGGTTTTGCCAGCGGACCAACATTATATGTGGCAAGCATGCGGAAAATAAAAACGCTGATTCAGGAGCAAAATTCTTATCCTGGTATCACCAACAATTTATTGGCGAAAAAAGTTGATAAAATTTGTGTGGCTTATGATGGATTGGAACGTTTCTTTCCTTCAAACAAAATTGTAAAAACAGGAAATCCGGTTCGTCAGGATTTGCTTGAAATAGATGGAAAAGGAGAAGAATCAAAAAAATATTTCAATTTAAACAGCGATAAAAAAACACTTTTAATTCTTGGTGGAAGTTTAGGGGCAAGAGCACTTAACAATTTGATTGAAAAAAATATTGATTGGTTGGTTTCTAAAAATTTGCAGGTGATATGGCAAACAGGGAAGCTATATTATGAGGAATTTAAAAAATATGACAGTTTAGAAGGTGTTCAAACGCATGCTTTTTTGAATAGGATGGATTTAACCTATGCTGCTGCCGATTTTATCATTAGCCGTGCTGGTGCTGGTTCAATTTCAGAATTGTGTATTGTGGGAAAACCTGTAATTTTTATTCCTTCGCCCAATGTTGCAGAAGACCATCAAACTAAAAATGCAATAGCTGTAGTGAATACTAATGCAGCTTTACTGCTGAAAGAATCGGAATTGGATACGTTTCAATCCAATATAATAGCATTGACTGAAAACGAAGAATTACAGCAAACTTTAAGCAAAAACATCAAAAAATTGGCATTGCCAAATGCCACAAAAGATATAGTTGAAGAGATTATAAAATTAATAAATAAGTAACAGAGTTGAATTTAGAACGCATACATAATGTTTATTTTGTTGGTATCGGTGGTATCGGGATGAGCGCTATTGCAAATTATTTTAAAAGCAATGGCAAAAATGTTGCGGGTTATGACAGGGTTTCAACTAAAATTTCGGATTCGCTTCACAAAATGGGAATTGCCGTTCATTTTGAAGATTCCGTAGATTTAATTCCTTCGGAATTTAAAAACAGCCAAGATACCATTGTGGTTTATACGCCTGCAATTCCGAAGAATAATTTGGAATTAAACTACTTCCTTGAAAATAATTTCACCGTTTTAAAGCGCTCTGAAATTTTGGGAGAAATTACTAAAAGCACTTTTTGTTTGGCGGTTGCCGGCACACACGGAAAAACTACAACGTCCACTATTTTAGGACATATTTTAAAGGAAGCCGGCGTAAATGCCACGTCTTTTTTAGGCGGAATTTCAGAAAATTACAACTCGAATTTAATTTTGGGCGGCGATGAAATTTCTGTGGTGGAAGCTGATGAATTTGATCGATCGTTTTTAAAATTATCGCCAAATATCGCTTGTATTACTTCTATGGATGCCGATCATTTGGATATTTATGGAGAAAAAGCCGAATTGGAAAAATCGTTTATGGATTTTGCCGATAAAGTTTCAGAAACATTGATTGTGAGAAAAGGGTTGCCATTAAAAGGATTGACATTTGGCATTGAAGAAAATGCTGATTATGACGCAAAAAATTTAAAAGTTCAAGAAGGTGCTTACATTTTTGATGTAAAAACGCCAATAGAAAATATAGAAAACATAAAGATTAACCTGCCGGGTAAACACAATGTGCTAAATGCGGTGGCGGCTTTGGCAATGGCAAATATTTTTGGGGTTTCACTCCAGGTCATTGCTGAAGCTTTACTAACTTTTAAGGGAATTGAAAGACGATTTTCCTATAAAATTAAATCGGAAAATTTGGTGCTGATTGATGATTATGCGCACCATCCGACAGAAATTAATGCGGTAGTGGATTCGGTTCGGGAAATGTATCCCACAAAAAAAATTGCGGGAATTTTTCAGCCGCATTTGTACAGCAGAACAAGAGATTTTATTGATGATTTTGCTGCAAGTCTGTCTCGCTTTGATGAGCTGATTTTGTTGGACATTTATCCGGCAAGGGAATTGCCCATTGAAGGGGTCACTTCTTCTTGGTTGTTAAATAAAATAACTATTGAAGATAAACAAATTTCTTCCAAAGAGAATTTGGCTAAAAATGTTTTAAATCTTGATGCACAAGTAATTGTGATGATTGGTGCTGGAGATATAGGCGAATTGGTGGAAGTAATTAAAAACACTTTGAGCCATGAAAATTAATTGGAATTATATCATAGGAATTTTATTGGTATCGTTGGTAGTGTTTTTATATGGTTTTTCAAATCTTAAAAACAGCACCCAAAAAGTAGCCGATATTTCCATCGAATTTGAGCAAGGTGACAACCTTTTTATGGATCACCAAATGGTTAATAAATTGTTAATACAAAATGGAGGAACTGTAAAGAATCTAACAAAATCTGTTATAGATTTACATAATTTGGAAGCGAATATACGATCACACCCAATGGTAGAAAGCGCTTCGGTTTATTTAACGGTTGATGGTTTTCTTAAAGCGAAAATTAAGCAGCGGACTCCAATTGCAAGAGTGATAGTGAATAATGAAAGTTATTACATTGACAGACAGGCAATGCCAATGCCTTTATCTGACAATTTTTCAGCAAGGGTTTTGTTGATTTCGGGTGTTGTTAAGGGAGAAAATAGTGATGAAATTCATAGGCTGGCAACAGTAATTTTAAATGATGAATTTTTAAAAGAACAAATTATTGCCATAGAAAAAACACCGAAAAATGAATATGTTTTGGACACCAGAGTTGGCGATCAGAAAATAATTTTAGGGAAAATTGAAAATTTGGATCAGAAATTTAAAAATCTGAGCGCATTTTATATAAAAACAATGGCTGATAGTACAATTTATAAGTACGATTCAATTAATTTAAAATACAACAAGCAAGTTGTATGCACAAATAAAGCAGATTATGGAAAATGATGATATTTCGGTAGGATTGGATATAGGAACAACCAAAATTGTTGCTATGATTGGTCGCAGAAATGAGTATGGGAAAATAGAGTTGTTGGGGATTGGCAAAGCCAAAAGTTTGGGTGTTCACCGTGGTGTAGTAAATAATATTACACAAACCATACAGTCCATTCAAAAAGCTGTAGATGAAGCGATTGCCGTTTCAGGAATTAAAATTACCGATGCCGTTGTTGGAATAGCCGGGCAACATATCAGAAGTTTACAACATAGCGATTATATAACACGTCCAAATTCTGAAGAGGTAATCAGCGAGGAAGATTTGGAAAAGTTGGAAAAACAGGTTTATAAATTGGTGATGCTTCCAGGTGAAGAAATTATTCACGTGCTTCCGCAGGAATTTAAAGTGGATGGACAAGGTGAAATTACGCAGCCGGTTGGAATGTATGGGGGAAGGTTAGAAGCCAACTTTCATGTGGTTGTAGGTCAAATTTCTTCCATCAGAAATGTAGGAAGATGTATTAAAAGTGCAGGATTAAATTTGGCAGGAATTACCTTGGAACCTTTGGCATCGGCAGAAGCCGTTTTAAGCGCAGAAGAAAAAGAAGCCGGTGTTGCATTGATTGACATAGGAGGAGGAACAACGGATTTAGCAATTTTTAAAAATGGGATTATACGCCATACCGCGGTAATTCCTTTTGGAGGAAATGTAATTACCGAAGATATTAAAGAAGGCTGCTCAATTATTGAGAAACAGGCAGAATTGTTAAAAGTAAAATTTGGATCGGCCTGGCCAGGCGATAATAAGGATAATGAAATTGTTTCAATTCCTGGTTTGAGGGGTAGAGATCCTAAAGAAATCACCCTTAAAAATTTATCTAAAATTATCAATGCAAGGGTGATTGAAATTATTGAACAAGTGTTCCTTGAAATTAAAAACTATGGGCACGAAGAGTCAAAGAAAAAATTAATTGCGGGAATCGTTTTAACTGGAGGCGGCGCAGAATTAAAACATATAAAACAATTGGTTGAATATGTGACTGGAATGGATACCAGAATTGGGTACCCTAATGAAAATTTGGCGGGAGATTCAGACGAGAGTTTGTCGAGTCCGCAATATGCAACGGCAGTTGGACTTTTAATGAATGGGTTGAATAAAATTGAGAAAGCGAAAAAATCCACAATTGAACAGAGGAAAGTTTCTGAAAAACCTAAATTGGAGGAAATAAAATCAGAGGAAATTAAAAATGTATCCGTAGCCATTGAAGAATCAAAAGAACCTAAAAAATCTGTTTTTGAAAAATGGGGAGATAAATTCAGGGACTTTTTAGACAATGCCGAGTAAGTATAAAAATAATAGTAGAATAATTCAATAAATATATATTATGAGCAGTTCAGACTTTAGCAACATTTCATTTGATTTACCAAAAAATCAGTCCAACGTTATAAAAGTTATTGGAGTTGGCGGCGGAGGCAGCAACGCCGTAAACCATATGTATTTACAAGGAATCGACGGTGTTGATTTTGTAATTTGTAATACTGATGCGCAGGCATTGCAAAACAGTCCGATCCCAACAAAAATTCAACTGGGTGTTTCATTAACCGAAGGATTGGGCGCAGGCGCAAACCCTGAAGTTGGTGAACAGGCTGCCATGGAAAGCATTCAGGAAATTAAACAAATGTTGTCATCCAATTCAAAAATGGTTTTTATCACTGTAGGAATGGGTGGAGGTACAGGAACTGGTGCCGCTCCGGTAATTGCCAGAGTTTCAAGAGAATTGGATTTGTTAACCATTGGTATTGTGACAATTCCTTTCGGTTTTGAAGGAAAAATGCGAAATGATCAAGCTTATAAAGGCATTGAAAAGTTACGTGGCTATGTAGATTCTTTAGTAGTAATTAACAATAACAAATTGAGAGAAGTTTATGGAAACCTAGGATTTAAGGCCGGATTTTCTAAAGCTGATGAAGTTTTGTCTACTGCAGCGCGAGGAATTGCTGAAGTTATTACGCACCATTATACACAAAACATCGACTTAAGAGATGCTAAAACAGTACTTTCAAACAGTGGAACAGCCATTATGGGATCTGCAAGTGCCTCTGGGGAAAACAGGTCCGAAATTGCGATTTCTAAAGCACTGGATTCACCATTGTTAAATGACAATAAAATTACAGGCGCAAAAAACGTATTGTTGTTAATTGTATCAGGATCGGAAGAAATTACGATAGATGAAATAGGGGAAATCAACGACTATATTCAGGCAGAAGCTAAGTCTAATGTCAATATTATTATGGGTGTTGGTGAAGATGAATCGTTAGGAACTGCTATTTCAGTAACCATTGTTGCCACAGGTTTTAACAAAGACCAGCAACATGAAATTTCAAATACTGAAGCAAAAAAAATAATTCATACGCTTAACGATGAGCAAGAGGCGTCTTACGATTTTTCTGAAAATAAATTAAGGGATTATCCAATCAAACAAACGAATCATAAAATTGTTGAAATTCCGCAATTTGAGGATAAAATAGTTTATGATTTGGGTGATGATATGAAAGAGGAGGAAGAAGATTTTAGGATTATTTCTACCTCAGAATTCATCAAGAATATTGATGTTGTTTATGAAGAAATTGCCTATCAAACGGATAATGATTTTGTAATCAAGTCATTCGCTCCAAAAATTGAAGAACCTGTTCTTCAGGTTGAAGAAGAAAAACAAATTTCTTTTACGTTCGATTTACCGCTTTCAGAATTTAAAAGTAAGTCTCAAGTTGAATCACCAAAATCAAATATCAATGCCATTGAAGTTAACGACCATCAACAAGTAAATGTTATAAAAAAGGTGGAAGAGGATGTTTATTTTACGTTGGAAGATTATTCTGAACTGGAAGATAATTTAACAAAAGCTTCAAAACCTACTGCACTCTCCGTTAAAATAAATGATGAAGATGAGATGAATTTTACGCTTAGCTCAAAGCCTGAAATGGATATAAAAGAATATGAAGTAATTGATCACAAAGAGATTTCTCCGTTAGATTTAACTATCGCCGAATTGCAGCAAAGAGCTGCCGACAGAAGAGAGAAAATGAAAAATTTTAATTATAAGTTCAGCAATAAATTAAGCAAAAATATTGATGAAATGGATAAAGAACCTGCTTATAAAAGAATGGGAATTGAATTGGACCAACCTAGTCATTCCTCTGATTTTTATCAATCCAGAACAACTTTACAAATTGATGATACCGATGCGATTCAATTTCGTTCAAATAACTCTTTTTTACATGACAATGTAGATTAAAATGTAGCCCAAAGACAAAAAACTTGGATTATTTACTGGGTTTTTAGCTCGAAAATCTTCTTGTAATAATGAAGATTTTCGAGTTCTTTTTTTTTATCTTTGCCCAATAAAATTCTACGATTATGAGTTTACAGGAAAAGATAATGGATAAAATGAAAGAGGCGATGAAAACTAAAGACAAAGTTGCTTTAGAATCATTAAGAGCCATTAAATCTGAATTATTATTAATACAAACTAAAAGTGCGGCTTCGTCAGCATTGACTGAAGATGATGAAATAAAATTGATTCAAAAACTGGTAAAACAAAGAAAAGATAGTGCAGCCATTTATAAAGAACAAGGCAGAGAAGATTTGGCAGAACCTGAATTGGCGCAAGTGGAAGTAATTTCCCAGTTTTTGCCAGTACAAATGAGTGATGCCGATGTGAAAAATGCCGTGGCTGAAATTATTAAATCATTGGGTGCCACTTCCATGAAAGATATGGGAAATGTTATGGCGGAAGCTTCAAAACAATTGGCAGGTAAAACAGACGGAAAATCAATTTCCACAGCAGTAAAAGAATTATTGGGATAAATTAAAGGCCTCGTGGCGCAACTGAATAGCGCACTGGATTTCGGCTCCAGCGGTTGTAGGTTTGAATCCTACCGGGGTCACGAATAAATCAACAGAAAGTTGAAAACAAAGCAAGCTAAATAAAGCTTGCTTTTGTTTTTTTAGCTTGCTTTGTTTTATTTTGTTGATTTTCAAAGCGGAGCTTTGTTAGGATCATTGGAGATAATCCTGTATATTAATTAAACTTCTTCTTCAATAACGATTGAATGTCTTTATTTGCGCCATAAACTACTAAAACATCATCCTTTTCCAGCAGCAAATCGGCACCTGCAACTCCCTGAACTTTACTTTCCTTGATGCTGCCACCAATACTGCTTTTAATTTGAGAACTTTTAATCGTGGTTAACACCAAAAGATTGTATTTTTTTCTGATGCCAACTTCAGTGATCGTTTTTCCTTCATATTCTGGAGGAAGATTAATTTCTACAATGCTATAATCATCACTCAATTCAAAAGAATTTACAACACCGCTCAAACACAGTTTTTTTGCCCATCGTTCTGCGGTTTCTTCTTCAGGATGCACAATTTCATCTACACCAATAGCCAATAATACTTTTTCGTGTAATGGGTTAATCGCTCTGCTTATCAATCTTTTTACGTCCATATTTTTTAGCAAAGCGGTCACCATAATATTTGCGCCTTGGTCTTCACCAATTGCTACTACTACAACATCGGTATCTTTTAGTGGCAACCCTGAAACCGTAAACTCATCAGTGGCATCCATGCAAATAGTATGTGAAATCTTTTCCTTTAGCGCATCAACTTTATTCATTCGTGTGTCTATACCTATAACTTCGTTTCCTTGCGAGGTCAACTTTTCAGCGAGGGAAGCGCCAAAATTTCCAAGTCCAATAATTATATATTTCATCTGCTATAATTTGTTTTTTAAAGGGAACAGATGCTGTTCGCCATTTATTATTATTTATAATATCAAAATTTGTCAGGCTCGTTTCAAGTTAAGCCTTTTAGTTAATTGATGGTGATTTCTTCTGTTGGATATCGATAATTTTTATGTTTCACTTTTTTGATAACAGCTATTAAAATAGAGAGCATGCTCACCCTTCCAATAAACATTATTAGAATAATTACAAATTTACTGGCGGCACTTAAATTTGCGGTGATGCCAATACTCAAACCTACAGTACTATATGCTGAAAAGCATTCAAAAGCGATGCTTTTTAGGTCTTTTTCGCTGTCGAAAATAGAAATTGCAATAATACCTGATCCAATAACCATCAATGACAATGAAATAACGGCAAACGCACGTCTTACCGAAATATCGGAAATTTCTCTTCTGTACACTTCAATTCTGGTTTTCCCTCTGGCCAAACTCCAAAAATTAAGGGTAGCTATGGCAAAGGTACTCGTTTTTATACCACCACCTGTTGAAGCTGGTGAAGCACCAATCCACATTAAAAGAAAAACCATCATAATGGTTGAAAAATTTAAAGCGGTCATATCTACCGTGTTAAATCCTGCAGTTCTTGGGGTAGTTGCACCAAATAAGGCTGTAACCACCTTTCCAAAACCAGTATGCGCCGCAAGTGTATTGTTGTATTCACTAATATAAAATAAAACGGTTCCTATAATTGTTAATGAAAATGTTGTAATTAAGGTGATTCTGCTATTAATGCCAAACATCCAAGGTTTATGTTGTCTTTTATTTTTATAAAAATGCAAAAATTTATTAATAACCCAGTATTTTGAATATTTTAGAATGTTTACTACTATCGGAAACCCAAGTCCGCCAATAACAAGCAGTAAAATGATATAGGACTGCAAAGCATAATTAAACCTGAATCCACTTTCGTAAAGGCTATTGGGCAAAGTAGAAAAACCGGCATTGCAAAAGGCCGATACAGCATGAAATACCGCAAAAAAAGTGCGTTCAAAAATAGTGGGAAGCAAAGCATTATCCAAACTGGTATAAATTAACAATCCGCCAATAATTTCAATGGAAAATGTAATGATAAGTATTCTTTTTAAGGTTGAAAAAACATCACTTAATTTTTGTGAGTTTGTTAAATCACTTAAAACCAACTGATTTTCATAATTTGAGCCACCCTTAAAGAAATAGCTAAAATAACTGGCAAATGTAAGAATGCCAATACCTCCCAATTGAATCAGCAACAAAATAATTGTTTGGCCAAACTGAGTGAAAAAACTTCCGGTATCCACAACAATCAGGCCGGTTACACATACAGCGCTAGTAGAAGTGAATAATGCGTCTAAATATGAAATTTCGGTATAAGTTGCATTTGGTAACATTAATAAAAAAGTTCCAATTAAGATGATGCCTATAAAACTGGAGATAAATAATTGTGCGGGATTTAATAAAGTTCTTTTATAATTTATTTTTTGTTCGGCAAATTCTCTTATTAAAGTTAATAGGATGGCAAATTTTAACCAATTGTCATTGTACAAAAAAGATAAGTGCCGATGCGATTCCTGTGAAAAAAAATGAATAAAAATGATGAATATAATTATAAACAAACTTGCAGCATCAAAAATAAAAACTTTGTCACGAATATTTTTTTTGAGTGTGATGTACCTGATTGCCGTAGCTATAATACCTAAGGCTAAAATTACAAAATAATAACCGTTTATGTACTCTTGAACAGGATCGGATTGGTCATAACCAAAGTCGGTAATTAATACGAATAGGCCTATAAGGCTAAATAAAAAGGTAACTTGGAAAAAAGTTTTAAAATTTAAAATTTGCTTAATTATAGCGATCACTTTTAAGAGATTTTTTAAAAATTTAAAACACAAAATTAGAATAAATAAGTGAACAATCAGGTTTTTTTGTGTTGCTATTGATTATTAGGACTTTAATTCTCGTTAAATTACTTTTTAATAGATTAAAATAAGGAAAACCAACTTGTATGAAAAGTTTTACTTACTGGCAATTTTTCCATTAATAATTAAAATTCTTGAAATCTTGAAATAAAAAGATTTAAGAATTATCCTATTGCTAATTTTTTAAGATTGCTGATTGTTTTTAAAGGGTTTTCGCTTTTAAAAACAAAACTTCCTGCCACAAAAGCATCAACGCCGGCATTTGAAAGTTTTTCTATATTTTCATCGGTTACACCGCCATCAACTTCAATAAGTGCGTTTGAATTGGAAAATTCAATTAACGATTTTAGTTGTTCCACTTTTTTGTAGGTATTCTCAATAAAAATTTGTCCGCCAAAACCTGGATTCACGCTCATTATCAGCACCAAATCCAAATCGGTGATAATATCTTCCAAAACAGCAATTGGCGTGTGCGGATTTAAAGAAACCCCAGCTTTCATTCCCAGCGCTTTTATGGCTTGTACAGTTCTGTGTAAATGTGGACAGGCTTCATAATGTACCGTTAAAATATCGGCGCCAACATTTTTAAAATCTTCAAGAAACCGGTCCGGATCAACAATCATCAAATGAACGTCCATCGTTTTTTTTGCGTGTTTTGAAATCGCTTTAATCACGGGCATTCCAAATGAAATATTTGGCACAAAAACGCCGTCCATCACATCAATATGAAACCAGTCGGCTTCACTTTTGTTGATCATTTCAATATCGCGTTGTAAATTGCCAAAATCTGCGGCCAAAAGGGAAGGAGCAATAAATTTGTTCATCTTTTCGATTGTTGTTTGTGCAAAAGTATCATTTAAAAAGTAAAAAAAGAAAAACGCTTCAAATTTTTGAAGCGTTTTTCTTTTTAATACAATCTGTAAATTTAAAACACAAGGAAATTTATCCTAAATATGTTTTTAAAATTTTACTTCTTGAGGTATGTTTCAATCTTCTGATGGCTTTTTCTTTAATTTGACGAACACGTTCGCGCGTTAAATCAAAAGTTTCACCAATTTCTTCAAGTGTCATTGGGTGTGTATCACCCAAACCGAAGTACAATTGAACAACATCCGCTTCTCTTGGCGTTAATGTTTCCAAAGCGCGTTCAATTTCTACTTTTAATGATTCGTGAAGTAATGCTTTATCCGGATTTGGAGATTCACCAGTGTTTAAAACATCATATAAGTTAGAATCTTCACCTTCAATTAAAGGTGCATCCATCGATACGTGACGTCCAGAATTTTTCATGGATTCTTTTACGTCATTAACGGTCATATCTAATTTTTTTGCAATTTCTTCGGCAGATGGCGGTCTTTCGTTTTCCTGCTCTAAAAACGCATACATTTTATTAATTTTATTGATCGAGCCAATTTTGTTCAAAGGCAAACGCACAATACGAGATTGTTCAGCCAAAGCCTGTAAAATCGATTGACGAATCCACCAAACGGCATAAGAAATAAATTTAAATCCACGAGTTTCATCAAAACGTTTTGCTGCTTTAATCAATCCCAAGTTTCCTTCATTAATTAAATCGGGCAAAGTCAATCCTTGATTTTGATATTGTTTAGCCACAGATACCACAAAACGCAAGTTGGCTTTTGTTAATTTCTCCAAGGCAGCTTGGTCACCGGCTCTAATTTTCTGCGCCAATTCCACTTCCATTTCGGCAGTAATTAAATCAACTTTTCCAATTTCCTGTAAATACTTGTCTAATGATGCGGTTTCCCTGTTGGTAACTTGTTTCGTTATTTTAAGTTGTCTCATGAAGTAGCTAATATTTTTTCGTTAATATAAAGTGTCTATAACATTATACGTTGTATTTTTCAAAATGTTACAAAATAAATCACAAAACAATTTTTAGTTTCAAAAACAACGTCATTAAAAGGACTATTTTGGGCGTTCCCTTCGGGCCAAGCTTTCCGTTGCAATCTTTTTTCTTCACCGAAAAGGCGAAAAAAAGTATTTCCACTTCAATCTTTAACGCAAATCGATTTACGATTTTTGAATGTTTAATTTTTAACTTTCAACTTCTGATAATAAAAAGCAGGCAATAAAATAAACACAAACAAAGGCTGAATTAAAAAACGGCGAACATAAAAAGTCAACAAATAATTTTGTGTCACGTTAAATTTTAAAAGGATAAACAACATCAAACATAAAATCAAAAAAGCAATTGCATAAAATTTTATGGAGAAATAAAGCGTTTTTAAATCATAGAAAATCAAATAAATAATTGCCCACGATATAATTGTATTAAGTATATACCTATAAAAAAT
>CAMDPE010000046.1 GCA_945903795.1 Lutibacter flavus
TTTGAAAAGTGTTGCTGTTATTTTGTCGATTTTCAACCATGGCAATATCTGTTGCCTGAATGATTGCAGTTGCGTAAATACTGTTAGCGTTTAAGGTTTCGAAGGTTGAAGCATAAATTAAATAATTTCCATTGGCATAAGGCGGAATTAAAATTTCAGTGCTGTGTTGCTGGTAATCGTTCTCCGTTTTTAAAGTTTGATGGAAACTTGTTATTAAATCAAGTTTTTTTATTGAGGCAATTTTAGTCGAATCATTGTAAGTTCTTGCAAATTCTGCCTTTTCTTTTTCACTAATTTTGAAAATGTGAAAATACAATTCTGGCACATTTTTATAGCGAACCAATATCTTATTGTCTTTTAAATTTGGCACGTATTTTTCCGCTGTAATATTTAAGGAGAGGTTCAAAATTTGCTGTTTTAGCAAATTGCACTTTTGGGCGCCAAAACTATTCGGAAATTTCGCCATGGTTTCCTCACATATTTCAAGGGCTTTTAAGCGTTTAAACTTATTTTCGGTTTTGGTTAAAGGCACATACTCATTCGCCTGGTTGTTATAAACGGTAGCGATTTCAAAATCGATTAAAGTGGATGATTCTGATGTTTTAAATTCGTTTTTTAAGTTGATTAATGAATTTAAAAAGAGGGTGTCTTTTTCGTTAAAAGTTGCATTTTCTTTTACAAATGCGAGTCGTTCCAAATCAACTGCAATAAAAGCGTTGCTGTTATTTTCTTTTAGGTGAAAGGTCGCTAATTTTTGATAAATTTTTAGCGCTTGGAACTGAAGCGATAAACTGTCCTTAGTTTCTAATTTTATGCCTGAAAATTCCTTGAAATTTGCCAAATATTTTTCCTCCGAAATTTCAAATTTGTAAACCGGATTCGTGATGGAAGTTTCCGAAGTTTTATAGAAATCCAACGTATTATGCGCTAAAAAATCAAAAAGCGTCGGACGAAATATTTTGGAATCTTTCTGCAATTCTAAAATATCGTTAAATCCGTTCAAATCTGTTTTTTGCGCCAATACCTCATTTTCTAAGGATTTTTGAAAATGTAAATGAATTTCAGTAAAAATGGTTTGCAAATCCCAGGTTCTAAAATCAGCTTTATCAACTTTAGCTGATGTAGTTGTTCTGTCGTAAAATTTCCATCTGTTTTGTTGATAATATTGCCAGTATAAATTGGCCAGCGTACTTTCCAACATATTTTTTGTTGGGAAATCAGTTGCTGAAATTTCTTTTTTGAAGGAATTTATGATATTTAGTTGCGCATCTTCTTCAAGTATTAACGCATATTTCGATTTAAACAGCAAGGTTTTTAAGAGTTGCGGCGCATTGTTTTCTTTTTTTGAGATTGCATATATTTTTTCAACTTCAGTTAAAGCTGATTTTGGCAGATTGCTTTCTTCAAATTTTTGTACTTTTTTCCATAAATCATCATAATTTTTAAACTGCTGCTGGGCTTTAGCATTTGCCGAAAATAAAATAATGACTGAAAGTATAAGGGCAATTTTTTTCATAATGCATAATTTGTTCTTGTAAAGTTAACAAAAGTTGTACCTAAAATTAAGGTAAGTACTTTGAGGCATTAAATTAGTTCAAAAACTTTATGATAGCGCTGGAAAAGGGTAATAAAAAAAGCCGCTGATCAGCGGCTTTTAAAATTAATTTTAGTTAATAGTTTTAGTTGGTGATTACAAATTCGCACCTTCTGTTAATGCTATATGCTTCTTCTTTGCACATTTTTGGCCTCACACAATTGTTCAGAGGTTGGGTTTCTCCATAACCTTCAGATTTCAGCCTGGTTTCAGATATTCCTTGACTTATTAGATATTCCATAACAGATTTTGCGCGTTTGTGCGATAAAATCAGATTATATTCATCGCTTCCTCTTGCATCTGTATGTGCGCCAATTTCAATGGTCATATTGGTGTATTTTTTCATAATATTTACAACGTTATTTAGTTCAAGCGCTGCATCTTCGCGAATATTCCATCTATCAAAATCAAAATAAATAGGATTTATTTTGATTTGCGTTTTGTCGTTTTCTACAACAATATCTTTTTCGACTGCGGTATACAATTCCATTAACAGTTGAATGTCTTTATCAATATCTCCTTTAACGTTTGTTGCAAATTCAATTTCTGAAGGAATGTATAATTTTCGCGTTCCAACTATTTTATAGCTTTTATTGTTTTCAACATCAAAAGAATAAAATGCATCTTCACCAACAATCATTTTGTTGATTATATCATTGTTTCTATCGAACAAGGAAATCAAGGTTCCTGGAAGTGGCTCTAAACTATTTTTATCTTGAACCAATCCGTGTACTGCATAAATTTTCTTTTGGGTAAATCGATAAATATCATCGTCGCCAATTCCTCCTTCTCTGTTTGATGAAAAATAACCGATTTCATTTTCTTCATCAATTATAAAAGCAAAATCATCTAAATTGCTGTTAATTATATTGCTTAAATTTATAGGTGTAGAAAATTTTTCGTCAGAAATTTCAGTTCTGAAGATATCCAATCCACCCATTCCAAAATGGCCATCGGAAGCAAAATACAAAATATTTTTAGCGCTTACAAAAGGAAATTGTTCCCGATGTTCCGTATTTATTTTTGATCCTAAATTTTTTGGCGTTCCAAAGGTTCCATCAACATTGACATCAACCACAAACAAATCGAAAGAACCGATGGTTCCCGGCATGTCCGACGCAAAATACAATTCTTTTTCATCAGGGCTAAGCGCAGGATGTTCCGCAGAATAATCGTTGCTGTTGAAAGGAAGTTCCGCAATGTTTGTCCACTCATTATTTACAAATTGCGCTTTGTAAATTTTCAAATGCGTTACCTTATTTTTATCCTGGATTTTTTTGCCCGAATCGAAATTATTTCGCGTGAAATACATCGTTTTTCCATCTTTTGTGAAGATGGAATTTGATTCGTGCATTTCAGTGTTGATGCTTTCGGAAAAAGGAACAACATTTTTCAAATCCTGATTTTCATCAATATCAGCCTGATATAAATCCAGATAAGGTTGATTGTTCCAGTCGTATATTTTTCCGTTATTTCTAGCGGAAGCAAAAACAATTTTAGTGCCAAAATAAGCTGGGCCAAAGTCGGAAAAAGCTGAATTTATAGAAACTTTATGAACGATATATGGTTTTTTGTTTCCAAAATTTAATGCTTCAAAAAAAGGCAATGTTTCTTGATTTTCATCAGCAGCTATTTGTTTTTTTTCTAAATATTTTTGAAACCATTTGTCGGCTTCATCAAATTTTTTAATGCCTTTTAGCGCTTGTGAATATCTAAACAAATAAGTTGGATTAACGTTGGCTTCATATGTTTGAAGAAGTGCTTTATACCATTGTTCAGCGTCCTTCATTTTTGTGTTATAATAATAACAGTCGGCCAATTTCTCTAACACTTCCTGTGTTTTAGGCTCTTCATTTAAAAACAACTCAGCGGCATTTAAATACGCTCTTTTTTCAAATAATTGGTTAGCGCGTTTTAAATTTTGCGCAACTGAAAGATGTATTGAAAATGGGAAAATTAAAAGTATAAGTAGTATTTTTTTCATTTTGAAAGTCGTTATTATTAAAAGAATCTTGGGGATTTATCATAACCCTTATTCAGTCCGAAAATGTTTAAATCATATAAGACAAATAGTTCGTGTGAACCGGAACTGAATGGGCCAAGATTGGAAATTGTATGGTCGTAAGCATAACCGATTCGCAATTCGGGCGTGGCTTTAAAATTTACCATGCCGCTAAATGCATCTTCCAATCTGTATCCTACGCCAAATTCAACTTTATTGTCGAACAACACATTCGCGGTTAAGTCGAAAGTGATTGGTGCGCCTTTCACGACTTTTGCCATAAATGCTGGTTTAAATTTAAATAACTCATTGATTTCAAAGACATAACCTCCCGTTAAATAGGTGTGTGCTTGCTCGGTGCCTTGATATTTCCCGTTATTTCTGTCGAGATGTTTTGCATTTAAAATCGCAGGAACGGATAAACCCACATAATAATTTTCTGTATTGTAATAAACACCGGCGCCAACATTAAAGAATGATTGATTGATGTTTTCGGCAAAATCTGGGTCGGTAAATACGTCGCCCGATTCCAATACAAATCCGTTAAAATTGACATCAAAAAAAGTAACTCCGGCTTTTAAACCGAAAGATAATTGGCCGTTTTCTTCCAAATTTAATTTATAGGCAAAATCGGCATAAAGATCATTTTGTTTTACCACGTCGCCAATATTGTCATTAACCAAAGAAAAGCCAAGTTCTACATTTTCATTAACTGGTGTGTGTGCAAAAATATTGGAAGATTTTGGAGCGCCATTTGCCCCAACCCACTGGGTTCTATGCAAAGCTCCTAAATTGACAACCCCAATATTGTCGGTGGTATAGGCAGGATTTATGACACTCATATTGTACATATATTGTGTGTATTGTGCGTCTTGTTGAGACCACATTACTACGGTTGTCATAAGTGCAATAAATGATATTGATATATTTTTCATTTTTTAGGTGTAAAATGTATTTGTTTAAACTGTTGATTATCTGCTTAAATATAAGCTTCGCTGAATAGGCTTTCTATTGTCTTTGTTGAAATAGATAACAAAGAAATAAACACCGGCTGGTGATAATTCTCCGTCACCATTCAATCTGCCGTTCCAATCGCCATTTGCTGAATTGGCGGTATAAATTAAATTTCCCCAACGGTTAAAAAATTCCACTTTAAAATCGGGGTAAAGTTCCCGAAGGTTTTTGATTTTAAAGGTGTCATTAGTTCCGTTTCCTGTTGGTGAAAATCCATCATAAATTTCAACATCATATATGTCGCATGCTTCTAAAGTAACTGTTACTTCAAGCGCATTATCACTTTTACACCCATTAACAGTAGTTTCTATGGCATAATAAGTTTCGCCCTCAACCAAAGTTGTAGATGCGTTTAAAAGATTTCCGTTTGGAAAAGCATCATACCAAGAAATTGTACCGCCATTGTTTAAAGAAACATTCAGGTTTAAATCGGCAATGGTAGGATTGTTAATTTTGCAAAATTCGTTGCCGAGAGAAATTAAAGTCGGTGTTGTAATAGACCTCACGGTAACATTAACAACTACCCTAACAGAACTTATACATCCTGTTGTGGCATTAGATTGTGCAGCCCAATAAGCGGTTCCATTAATAAGTGGTGTTGAAATAGCCAACGGCGTAGTCCCCAATTCAGTTGCATACCAAAGTATTCCGTTTCCGGTTGCTGTTAAATTCGTAATTGTTGGAGCATCAGATTCGCAAAAAGTTTGAGAAATGTTAACAATTGTTGCAGGAGCAACATCGGTAACAGAAACAATTACTTTTAAACGATCAATACTTTCACATCCAGTGGATGCATAAGATGCTGCCGCCCAATAGTCTTCACCATTTATTAGAAAATCAGTGATGTTTAATGGCAGTGAAGCAGTTTCATTTGCATACCAAATAATTGAGGTGCCATTGACTTGCAAACTCGCTACAGTTGGTTTATCTGCAGCACAAAAAGCTTGATTTACTGAAGTGGTTGTTGGCGTTGCCGGATTAATGATAGTCACATTCACCACCAATCTTGTGGCACTTTCACAGCCAGTTGTTGCATTAGTTTGCGTTGCGTAATATATGCCGTTTTCCAATATGTCTTTCGGATTTAAAGGCGTTCCGGAGGTTTCCGTTGCATACCAAAGTATATCGGTTCCAGTTGCACTTAAATTTGCAATGGTGGGCGTATTTGGTAAATAATCTTTTATGCAAAATGATTGATTTGGATTGGTTGCTGTTGGTGAAGGCGTTGTATTTATTACAACAGTTACCGCTAATCTTGAAGCACTTTCGCAACCTGAAGTTGCATTTGTTTGTGTTGCCCAATAAGTTGATCCATTTACCAATAAATCTGTATCATTTAAAGGTGTTGTTGAAGTTTCCGCGTTGTACCAAAGAATTCCTGTTCCGATAGCGCTTAAATCTCCAATTTTTGCATTTTCAATTTCACAAAAAGTTTGATTGGATTGTGTTGTTGTTGGCGGTAGTATTTTGGTAATACTTACCGTTACTTTTATTTGAATATTACTTTCACAAATAGTTGTTTTTCCCCAATACGATTTACCATCAACTAACAAATCTGTTATATTTAAAGGGATAGTTGAAGTTTCCGTGTCGTACCAAAGTAATACGTTTTCAGAGTTGCTTAAATTAGCGATTGTAGCATTTTCGATATCACAGAAAGCTTTATTTTGTTCAATAATTGTTGTTTCTGGGGTAATAATTGCAATATTTACAACCAATCTGTCGGCACTTTCACAACCCGAAGAAGCGGTTTGGGAAGCCCAATAAGTTGCGCCATCTACCAATAAATCTGTTGCACTTAATTGTGCTGTGGAAGTTTCACTGGCATACCAAAGTATTTCATTCCCTGAAGGACTTAAATTCGCAATGGTCGGATTGTCAATTGCACAAAAAATCTGGTTTTGAGTACTTGTTGTTGGTGCCGGAGTTTTGATGATTGTTACCGTTATTTTCAATTTTACAATACTTTCACAACTAGAAGTTGATGCCCAATAAACTGCGCCGTCAATTAGTTCTTCTGAAGGATTTAAAGATGTAGTGGAAGTTTCCGTGGCATACCAATGTAATACATTTCCAGAAGTGTTTAAATCAGCAACGATCGGATTGTCAATTTCACAAAAAGTTTTGTTTTGTTCAACAGTTGTTGCTTGTCCTGATATAATAATTGAAACATTTACAACCAATCTTAAAGCACTTTCGCAGTTGTATGTTGGATCTGTTTGTGTTGCCCAATAAGATGCTCCATTTACCAATAAATCTGTTGGATTTAAAGGGGTTGTTGAAATTTCAGTACTGTACCAATTAATTTCTGTTCCGCTAACGCTTAAATCTTCGATGGTTGGATTGTCAATTGAGCAAAAAATTCGATTGACTTCTGTCGTTGTTGGAGGTGGAGTTTCAATAATAGTTATTGTTATTTTTAATCTATTGGAACTTTCACAACCCTGAGTTGTATTTATTTCATCTGACCAATAATCTTCGCCATTAATCAATAAATCAGTTTCATTTAATGGGACAGTAGAATTTTCATCATCATACCAAGGCGTTACGTTTTCTGAAGATGTTAAAATAGCAATTGTAGGTTTGTCAATTGCGCAAAAAATCTTATTTTTTTCAATGGTAGTTGGCGGCAGCGGTTTAATAATTGAAACATTAACAGAAAGTCTATCAGCACTTTCGCAGCCTGAAGTTTGCTCCGTCTGACTTGCCCAATAAGTGGCGCCATCAATAAGATTTTCTGAAGTATTTAAAGGTGTTGTTGAAGTTTCTGAATTGAACCAATGGATCTCATTTCCACTTGGAAGTAAATCAGCGATTGTAGGATTGTTAATTTCACAAAAAGCTTGATTGACTTCGGTTGTGGTTGGTGGAGGAATTACAATTATGTTTACCGTTATTTTTAATCTTATGGCACTTTCACAACCTGAAGTGGCATCATGAAGTGCGCCCCAATAATCTTCTCCGTCAACAAGTGCTTCTGATGGGTTTAATGCAATTGTTGAAGTTTCTGTAGCGTACCAATTAATGTTATTTTCGTTCGTTCTTAAATCGGCAATTGTGGCATTTTCAATTTCACAAAAAGCCTGATTGGCATTAGTGGTTGTTGGTGGGGTAACCACAACAATAGTTAAGGATATATTTGCTGAATCTGGTGGACAAATACCTAAAATACTTGAAACAGTATAAGTATAAGTTCCAACTGTGTTTATTCCGGGTTCGAATGTTCCCAAATAACCGTTTGACAATGCGCTAGGTCCGGTCCAAATTCCGGTTGTGTCTGGAGTTCCTCCCAATAAATCAAATAAATTTGTGGTTACGAAATTCACTTCACATTCTGTTAATGAGCTACTTTCACCGGCATCAGGCGCTTCATCTAAAACAACAGTTGTCTTAGCTCTGTTAGAACTTACACAAGGAAAAGTAACTGCTGCCGCCCAATAGTCCTCACCATTAATCAATGGCGCGGTAGTTTTTAAAGGCGTTGTTGAAGTTTCGGTATCATACCAAAGAATAGTGGTTCCTGACGCCTTTAAATTGGCAACAGTTGCGATTGGTGGGGAACAAAATGATTGTATGGGAGCTGTGGTAGGGGTAATTGGATCAATTAAACTTACAGTTGTAGGGAAACGATCACTGGTACAGCCATTTTCAGTTTGTTGTACCCAATAAGTTTTTCCATTCTCTAAAAGTTGAGAAGCAGGAAGTAAATTTCCGCCTGTTTGCGCATCAAACCATTCGATATTTTCACCTATGGCGGATAAATTGCCAACAGTTGGGTTATCTATTGCGCATTTTCCAACAGATACATCTACGTTTGTAGGGAAATCGCCATAAATAGTGACAGTAACAGCCAATCTGCTTGTACTACAGCTACTGCCCGAAACATCATCTGCATAATAAATTTCGCCATTGATAAGAACTGTTGTATTATCGTATATTTCTCCACCAGAAGGTGCATCATACCAAACTATAGTGCCGCCAAAAGCAACTAAATTCTCAACGGTTTTGTTATCTGTTTTACAAAATGTTTGAGAAGTAGGTCCAGTCGGAGTTGGATTTGTGCATTGAGAAAAAGCTGAGTTATAGGCAAACCCGAAGAGCGCTATTACTATTAATACAACTTTTTTTGGCAAAATAAATTTTCCTTTTTTCATTAATTAAAGGGTTGGTTAATTTTTAAATATTCAAAGATAATGGTTGATTTTTAATATAAATGTAATAATTTTTCTATTATATTTTTAATTAGAACTTAAAAAATGCAAATTCATAATATTAGGGCAAAAGAATTGAGTCAAGTTTTTATTTCTTTTTAATAGTTTCCTTACATTTGAATTCATAAATATTCAGTTTCATGAACTATCATTTTATTGCAATTGGCGGTAGCGCCATGCACAATTTAGCATTGGCATTACATCAAAAAGGAGATACGATAACTGGCAGCGACGATGCTATTTTTGAGCCCTCAAAAACCAGATTAAAAGCAAAAGGTTTGTTGCCGAAAGATGAAGGATGGTTTGAAGAAAAAATCAATTCGAATTTGGATGCCGTAATTCTTGGAATGCACGCGAAAGCTGATAATCCTGAGTTGTTGAAAGCAAAAATACTTGGTTTGAAAATATATTCTTATCCGGAGTTTTTGTATGAACAATCTAAAAATAAAACACGAGTGGTCATTGGTGGATCTCATGGAAAAACAACTATTACCTCCATGATTTTACATGTGCTCAATTATCATAATATAGAGGTAGATTATATGGTTGGCGCGCAGTTGGAAGGTTTTGACACGATGGTTCACTTGACGGCAGAAAATGAATTTATTGTGCTAGAAGGTGATGAGTATTTGTCGAGTCCTATAGATTTGCGTCCGAAATTTCATTTATACAAACCAAATATTGCCCTTTTAAGTGGTATTGCCTGGGATCATATCAATGTTTTTCCTGTCTATGAAAATTACATTGAACAGTTTTCAATTTTTGTGAATTCAATTACCAATGGCGGTATTATAGTTTACAATGAAGAAGATGATGAAGTGAAAAGGGTAGTAGAACAAGCCATAAATCCCATTCAAAAATATCCTTATCACACCCCAAATTACCGAATTGAAAATGGGATAACTTACATTGAAACTTCTTTGGGTGAGTTACCTCTGGAAATTTTCGGAAAGCACAATCTGCAAAATTTAGCAGGTGCAAAATGGATTTGTCAGCATATGGGCGTTGATGAAGCTGATTTTTATGAAGCCATTGCTAGTTTTAAAGGAGCCAGCAAGCGTTTGGAAAAAATTGCAGAAAATGAATCAACCCTAGTTTTTAAAGATTTTGCGCATTCACCAAGTAAAGTGGAAGCAACCACCAATGCTGTTAAAAATCAGTACAATAATAAAAATTTATTGGCTTGTTTGGAATTACACACCTACAGCAGTTTAAATGCCGAATTTTTAAAGGAATATAAAGGCGCGTTAAAAAGTGCCGATACAGCCGTGGTTTTTTATTATCCGCACGCTGTTGAAATAAAACGATTAGAGAAAATTACCAAGGAGCAAATTAAAGCTGCTTTTGAGCGAGATGATTTGATTGTTTATACAAATGCAACCGAATTTAGGGAGTTTTTATTCAGCCAAAATTTTAAAAATACGGTTGTTTTATTGATGAGCTCGGGCAATTATGGTGGGCTTGATTTTGATCAATTTAAGGCATTAATTTAATTTTTTTTTCGAAATATTATTAAAAAATAGCTAATAACCAGTTACTTCTAAACAGAATTTTTACCAATAAGAATTTAATTCAAAAATATTACAACTATATTTGAATAAAAATTGCTTATGAATTATACAAACAATTCAATGTCCATAAAGTTATGGGCAGAAGATGACAGGCCTCGAGAAAAATTTTTATTAAAAGGAAAAGCAGCATTGTCAGATGCTGAGTTAATTGCCATTTTAATTGGTTCGGGCAGCAGAAATGAGACTGCGGTAGCTTTATCTAAAAAAATATTGGCCTCAATCGACAATAATTTAAATATGCTTGGGAAAATGTCGGTTTCCGATTTGCAAAAATTCAAAGGAATAGGTGATGCTAAAGCAATTTCTATTATTACAGCTTTAGAACTTGGGCGACGAAGAAGGCTTGAAGAAGCATTAGAATTACCACAAATCACAGGAAGCAAAGCCATTTATGATATTATGCAACCGCTGATTGGAGAGCTTCATCACGAAGAGTTTTGGATTGTTTACCTAAATAATTCCAACAAAGTTTTGCACAAGGAACAACTGAGCAAGGGCGGATTAACAGGAACTTTGGTTGATGTTAGGTTGGTGTTTAAAAAGGGAATTGAATTGTTTTCGACCGCCATTATTTTATGCCATAACCATCCTTCAGGAAAATTACAGCCCAGTCAAGCCGATAAATCTATAACCAGTAAATTAAAACTTGCCGGGGAAACGTTGGACATAAAAGTGCTGGATCATATTATTATAACCGAAAATGCGTATTTTAGCTTTGCCGATGAAAATATTCTTTAGTAAACAGTATTCAGTTTACGTAGGCAGTTAAACAAATAAATAAACACAATAATGCTGCTCATTTATACCCATAAAATAACGCCAAGAGTTAACTATATTTTCAAACATTTTTTTACTAGAATATTAAATATTCCGGTAACGTTTACTACAAAAGTGAATGAATTTGTATCTCATAATGGGCCAAAAATAACCTATTCAAAATCTCCTTTGGGTACTGAATTCTTTATTAGGAGCCACGATTTATTATTTGAGCAGGGAATTAATGATATAGATATCAAAATTTATCAATGGGATGATGTTCCTTGTTTTTTCCCAACCAAAGAACCTTCAACAATTCCTTTTGATATTTTTGCCGCAAGTTTTTATCTTATAAGCAGGTATGAAGAGTATTTACCTCACGTGCAAGATGTACATGAACGATTTGCAGTCGGGGAAAGTTTGGCTTATAAAAATGGATTTTTAGAAAAACCTATAGTTGATATTTGGGCTTTTAAGTTTTTAGAATTACTGAAAATAAAATTCCCGAATTATAAGTACATCAAAAGAGATTTCAAATTAATATCAACCATCAATGTTGATATGGCTTATGCATACAAGCATAAAGGCGTTGTGCGATTAGCTGGCGGATTTTTAAAGGATTTGTTAAGTTTTAAATTCATAAATTTCAGAAACCGGCTACTCACCATTTTAAATTTTAAGGGAGACCCATACGACACTTTTCAAACACTTTTAAAAATAAAAGAGACGAATAAAGTGGAAACAATTTTTTTCTTTTTAATTGGAGATTATACCACTTTCGATAAAAATATCTCATCTTCAAATATTAATTTTAAATCCTTAATAAAATCTGTGGCGGATTATGCGCAAGTTGGTTTGCAACCTTCTTATTTTACTTTTAAAAATGCCGAAAAACTTAAAAAAGAAAAAATGCGGTTGGAATATATTATAAACAGGCCGGTAACTTGTTCCAGGCTTCATTATTTGCGTTTAAGTTTGCCAGATACTTACCAGAATTTATTGGATATAGATTTGAAGGAAGATTATACAATGGGATATGAAAAATCTGCTGGTTTTAGGGCAAGCACCTGCACACCGTTCTATTTTTATAATCTCGATTTTGAAATTTTGATGCCTTTAAAAATATTTCCTTTTGCATTTAGTGACACTACTTTAAAGGAACATATGCAACTTTCAAATGATGACTGTTTGGCTAAAATTTTGGCATTAAAAAATGAAGTGCAAAAAGTAAACGGGACATTTATTTCTGTTTTTCATAATGAAACTTTAAGTGAAGAGGAGTATTGGGATGGCTGGACAGCCATTTATAAGGCAACGGTTAAATAAAAAAACCATCAGATTTTTTAAATTTATTGCTGTTGCTAAAATGTGGTAACTCAATAAAAAAATATATTTTAATTTTAAACGCAATTTAATTACATTGTACAAAATATTATAAATGAAACACATAAAGCATATATTTTTCGATTTAGACCATACCCTTTGGGATTTTGAAACCAATTCAGATATCGCTTTTGAGACTGTTTTTAAAAAGCATCAGATAAAAGCCGATCTTAAAAAATTTTTAAATTATTACAGGGGAATTAATGAGCATTATTGGAAATTATACCGTGAGGAAAAAGTAACCAAAGAAGAACTTAGATTGGGCAGGCTAAAAGACACATTTGTAAAAATCAATGAAAATGTGGATTTGCAGCTTTTAGAACATTTATCTGTTGACTATATTAAGGTTTTACCAAATCATAATCAACTTTTTGAAGGAGCGCATGAAATTTTGGAACATTTGTATGTGAATTACAAACTTCATATTATAACAAACGGATTTAATGAAGTTCAGTATCAAAAGATTGAAAACTCGGGATTAAACAAGTATTTCGATAAAATAATTACTTCTGAAGATGCTGGAGTAAAAAAACCAAATCGTATTATTTTTGATTATGCTTTGGAGATTACAAATGCGGTTTCCGAAGAATCAATTATGATTGGCGACAACTGGGAAGCCGATATTATGGGTGCAAAAGACGCTGGATTTGATGTTATTTTCTGTAATTTCAACGCACAACCTGTTTCGGAAAATATTAAATCGGTCACCAATTTAATTGAATTAAAGCGCTATTTGTAAATCCTTACTGAACAGAATTTTTTAAAATGTTGTTTAAGGCATTACATTTGTACAAATAATATAAATCACTAGATCATCATCAACAAAATTTCTAATATTATGAACAAAACTTTCTCAATCAGCTTATTTTTAATGTTAAGTTTTTCTGTGCTTTTTGCACAAAATAACCTCAATTCCTATAAATATATTTTAGTGCCGAAACAATTTGAATTCCAGCGATCTGCAGACCAGTATCAATTGAATTCGTTGGCAAAATTTCTTTTTGAAAAATCAGGTTTTACCGTATTGTTTACGGATGAAAATTTTCCTGCCGATTTGGCCTCCAATTCCTGTTTGGCTTTAAAAGCCAAGGTTAATAATGATTCTGGGATGTTCAGCACAAAAATGAATGTGGTGTTGACGGATTGTACCAACCAAATTGTTTTTTCAACTCAAGACGGGAAATCAAAAGAGAAGGACTACAAAACAGCCTTTCACGAAGCCTTAAGAATGGCTTTTGCTGATATTGAAAACTTAAAATATGCCTATGATGGTAGCGAAGCCGCAAGTGTAAAAATTATTGAAACTAATAATGTTGAAATAGAAAAGTTAACTCTTAAGGAAATAATTCCGGCGGTTGAGGTAAAGGAAGTAACCGAAGCTCCGAAAGTTAAAGAAACGGCTCCAATGGCAATCTCTAAAAATATTGAGAAAAAAGAAGCCAAAGAAGCCAAAGAAGAAAAACCGGAAACTGTAAAATCGTTTGTTAAACCAGTCGTTAATTCGCTTGAAGGAAAATATATGGTCGATAAATGGGGAGAATGTGTCATTTCACAAAAAGAGGGTTATTATTCTTTTGTTGGTGGTGACGAAAAATTTGAGTTTGCGGTTATTTACAAAACTTCTTTGCCAAATTTATTCATTATAAAATGGGCAGCTTTTAAACAACCTCGATTGCTTGAATTGGATTTGCAGGGGAATTTGAAAGTGGAGGATCAAAGCGGGGATAAAATTTATAAAAGAATGCAATAATTTTCGATTGTTGTTAAATATTCTTTAAACCTATACGAACAATAGTAAAATAAAAAAGCGCGGTGAAAAAATCACCGCGCTTTTTTTGATATTTATATTTCAATTTAATCGTGCAGCATTTGCCACAAAGTGTCTTTTAATTCCTGTAACCCTTGTTGGGCAACCGATGAAATGAAAAGTGTTTTAATTCCTTTAGGTAATTCTTTGATAATCTCTTCTTTTAATTCCTCGTCCAACAAATCAGATTTTGAAATGGCCAACAGCCTGTTTTTATCTAGCAATTCAGGATTGTGCTGTTTTAATTCATTCAATAAAATGTCATATTCTTTTTGAATATTGGCAGAATCGGCAGAAATTAAAAACAACAAAATAGAATTTCGTTCAATATGTCGTAAAAAACGATGTCCTAAACCTTTTCCGTCGGCTGCTCCTTCAATAATGCCGGGAATATCTGCCATTACAAAAGTTTGATAATCGCGATATTCCACAATGCCCAAGTTGGGTTTCAAAGTGGTGAATGCGTAATCTGCAATTTTTGGTTTTGCTGAAGTAATAACTGAAAGTAATGTAGATTTTCCAGCGTTTGGAAAGCCAACTAATCCTACATCAGCCAATACTTTTAATTCTAACTGAAACCAGCCTTCTTTAAAATCGATACCTGGCTGGGCAAATCTTGGCGTTTGATGGGTTGAAGACCTGAAATTCCAATTTCCCAATCCGCCCATTCCGCCATCAAGCAAAATTTGTTCTGGATTTTCGTGGGTAATTTCAAATAAAATATCCTGTGTTTCGCCATCTCTAATAATGGTTCCCATAGGCACGTCAATATAAACATCTTTACCGTCTTTACCGGTACTTCGTTGCTTGCTGCCGTCGCCACCGTGCTCGGCTTTGAAGTGTTTTTTAAATTTTAGCGGATAAAGTGTCCACATATTTTTATTGCCACGCACAATCACGTGTCCGCCACGTCCTCCATCGCCACCATCCGGGCCACCTTTATCAATGTATTTTTCCCTATGTAAATGTGTAGAACCGCGTCCTCCTTTTCCGGAAGATGCATATATTTTTACATAGTCAACAAAATTTTCTTCAGTCATTTTCGTATAAAATTGTTTACCCAAGTTTGGGTTTAAGCGTGCAAAGGTACAATTTTGAAAATGAAAATATTACTTTTTTAAATTTAGCGGCAACTATTTTTCTATAGTTCGTCAATTATTTGAGCCAAACGTTTGGTGATATCATCAATAGTTCCAACACCGTCTGCGCCAAAATATTTACCTTGAAGTTGGTAATAATCCTTTAAAACAGAAGTTTTTGTGTTGTATTCATTGAATCGATTTCTAATTTTACTTTCATCCTGATCGTCTGTTCTTCCGCTTATTTTACCGCGTTCCAATAATCGTGCAACCAATAAATCTTCTGGCACTTCCAAAGCAACCATTCCGCTGATGACTTCTCCTTTTTCTTCCAAGAATTCATCTAAAGCTTTAGCCTGCGATTCTGTGCGAGGAAATCCATCAAAAATAAAACCTTTAGCTGATGAATTTTTATCAACTTCAGCCTTCAACATATCAATGGTCACTTCATCTGGCACCAAATCGCCATTGTCCATAAAGGATTTGGCCAGTATTCCAAGTTCAGTTTTGTTTGTGATATTGTAACGGAAAACATCACCTGTTGAAATATGGACAAGATTGTATTTTTCTTTAAGCAAATCGGCCTGAGTTCCTTTTCCTGCACCCGGAGGGCCAAATAAAACAATGTTTTTCATTTTTGGAGGTGTTGTTAATTGATAAATGCTTGCTAGATTTCTAGCCAAACCATCATAATCTAAACCATATCCAATAATAAATTTATCAGGAATTGAAATGCCAATATAATCTATTGGCAATTCTTTTTTAAATACATCAGGTTTAAAAAATAGTGTGGCTATTCTAAGTTTTTTTAATTTCTTATCTGCAAATATGTCATAAATTTCTTGTAGTGTATTCCCGGTATCAACAATATCCTCTAAAATAACAACTGTTTTTCCTTCCAAATCTTCATTTAAACCAACCAATTGTTTTATTTTTCCTGTTGAATTGGTTCCTTCATAGGAGGCTAATTTCACAAATGAAACTTTACAATTATAGTTGTATTTGCGCACCAAATCTGCTACAAACATAAAGGAACCGTTTAATATTCCAATAAATATAGGTGTTTCATTTTTACAATCTTCCGTAATTTCAGCAACCATTTTATCAATGGCTTCTTCAATTTTTTCTTCTGATATATATTTTTTGAAATAGTTATTGTGTATTTTAATAATGCTCATTTTTATGCTTTGTTACAAATTTAACAATCAATAAATAATATTAGCTCTTAATGTTGATTTAATTGCTAATTTGAAATACAAAAACCGTTTTGACTACTCAAAACGGTTTTGCAGTTTAAAGTTGTACTACGTATTATTTTGTAGTTTTTTCTTTATCTAATTTTTTAGTGAAATCATACAATATCGGAGAAGCAATAAACCAAGAGGAATAAGTACCAACACCAATACCAACGATTAATGCAAACATAAATCCTTTAATAGAATCTCCACCAAATAAGAATATGGCAACCAATACCAATAATGTTGTTAATGAGGTATTTATTGTTCTTCCCATTGTGCTGTTTAATCCGGTGTTTATCACCTTATAAAAACTCCAAGAAGTGTGGGTTTTTGTGAACTCACGTATTCTGTCAAAAACAATCACTGTATCGTTTATTGAGTATCCTAAAACGGTCAAAATAGCTGCAATAAAAGATTGTCCAATCTCCATATCAAATGGTAATATTTTATAAAATATAGAGAAGATACCAAATACAATTAACACGTCATGAAATAATGAAACAACAGCTCCTAAACCATATTGCCACTTACTAAATCGGAATAAAATATAAAGGAATATAACTAAGAGTGACCCTAGAATAGCCCATCCTGCAGCAGTTTTTATATCATCAGCGATGGTTGGCTCAACTTTCATAGAACTAAGTATACCAATCGTTTTTGTACCATCATAACCAGGTTTAAATTCCTCTAAAGAAAGTCCTTCTGGATTATATGTTTTCAAACCTGTATATAATAATTCTTGCACTTCATCATCAATCGTTTTATCTTCTATATCAATTTTATATTTGGTGGTAATTTTTAACTGACTTGCTTCCCCATATGTTTTAACTTCAGGAGCATCACCAAACACGTCTTTTAAGGTATTTGCAACATCTGTAGCGCTTGTTGCTTTCTCAAATTTAACAACATAAGATCTTCCGCCAATAAAATCAACCCCATAGTTTAATCC
>CAMDPE010000047.1 GCA_945903795.1 Lutibacter flavus
AGTCCCTGTTGATTCAATTTCTTTATCTCTTGATGAAACTGATACCAATGTGGCACCTAAATTATCATCTATTAATTGAGCATAAATTTCTTTGTTGCTTCTAAACACTGATAATCTTGGTCTAGCAGCTGTACCAACTAAAATTTTCCTGATTCTATGCTTAATTCTAATACGTCTTTCAAGCTTTGATAATGCCATAATATTCTAATTATTATGCAGATTTACCTGCTTTTTTTCTTAATACTTCTCCTACAAACTTAACTCCTTTTCCTTTATAAGGTTCTGGTTTACGCAATGAACGAATCTTTGCTGCAACAGCACCTACAAGTTGTTTATCAAAGGAGGTTAATTTTATAATTGAGTTTTTTCCTTTTTCTAAAATTGTCTCAACGGTAACTTCGGGAGCCACTTCTATAACTATATTATGAGAAAAACCTAAAGCTAGATCTAAAACCTGCCCTTGGTTACTTGCTCTATATCCTACACCAACAAGTTCTAATTGTTTGGTCCATCCCTTTGAAACACCTTCAATCATATTGTTAATTAAAGCTCTGTACAATCCATGTTTTGCTTTATGGATTTTACTTTCAGACGGACGATCAAAAGTGATAATACCATCTTCAAGCACAACTGTTATATCATCAGTAATTTTCTGAGATAACGCTCCTAATTTTCCTTTCACAGTAATTACATCATCTATAATTTCAAATGTAACTCCTTCTGGTAAGGTAATTGGATTCTTTCCTATTCTTGACATCTTTGCTTAGTTCTTTATTAATATACGAAACATAAAACTTCCCCACCAACATGCTCTAGACGTGCATTTTTACCAGTCATAACACCTTTTGAAGTAGATATTATTGCAATACCTAATCCGTTTAATACACGGGGCATTTCTTCTGCTCCAACATATTTACGTACTCCAGGAGTACTTACACGTTGTAACTTTTTTATCACGGAAGCTTTAGTTGCTTTATCATACTTCAATGCTATTTTGATAGTTCCCTGAACAATATTGTCCTCAAACTTATAGCTTAAGATATAACCTTGATCAAATAAAATCTTGGTGATTTCTTTTTTAATTTTTGAAGCTGGAATTTCAACAACTCTGTGGCCTGCCATAATTGCATTTCTAACTCTGGTTAGATAATCTGCGATTGGATCTGTAATCATTTTTATTAATTTTGCGGCTTTGGTTTTCAACACTATTATTGAACCTAAAACCAATTTATAATTTTACCAACTTGCTTTTCTAACACCTGGGATCAAACCTTGGTTTGCCATTTCACGGAATGTTACCCGTGACAATCCAAATTGTCTGATATACCCTTTTGGTCTTCCTGTTAGTTTACAACGATTGTGCAAACGCACCGGAGATGCATTTTTTGGCAGTTTTTGTAATGCTTCATAATCACCTGCTTCTTTTAAAGCTTTGCGTTTATCAGCATACTTAGCAACTATCTTTCTTCTTTTAACCTCACGGGCTTTCATCGATTCTTTTGCCATTTCCTAATTCTTTTTAAAAGGTAAACCTAGTTCAGTTAATAATGATTTTGCTTCTTTATCAGTTGGAGCGGTTGTTACAAAAGTAATGTCCATTCCGCTAATTTTATTAACTTTATCAATATCAATTTCAGGGAAAATGATTTGTTCAGTAATACCTAAATTGTAATTTCCTCTACCATCAAAACCAGTGGCTTTAATTCCGTTAAAATCTCTTACACGAGGTAAAGCTGTTGTTACCAATCTATCTAAAAATTCAAACATTTTATTACCGCGTAAAGTTACTTTTGCGCCGATTGGCATTCCTTTACGTAATTTAAAAAATGCGATATCTTTTTTAGAAATAGTAGCCAATGCTTTTTGACCAGAAATTTTGGCCAATTCCTCAACTGCATAATCAATTAATTTCTTATCGGCTACTGCAGCACCAACTCCTTTATTAATTACAATTTTTTGTAATTTAGGAACTTGCATTACATTTTTATAACCGAATTCAGCAGTAAGAGCTTCTATTACTCTACTGTTGTACTCTTCTTTAAGTCTTGGTGTATTATTTGCCATCACTAAATTGCTTTATCAGATTTTTTTGAAAACCTAACTTTTTTATCTCCTTCCATTCTATAACCAACTTTGGTTGCTTTTCCATTCTCAAGCAACATTAAATTAGAAATATGAATTGAAGCTTCTTTTTTCACAATACCTCCTTGTGGGTTTTGTGCGCTAGGTTTTGCATGTTTAGATATCATATTGACACCTTCCACAATTGCTCTGTATTTTACTGGAAATATTTTAATAATTTTTCCCTCTTCACCTCTATGATCACCTGCCGTAACTTGAACAGTATCTCCTGATTTTATCTTTAACTTCATAATCTTATAAGTTTATTAAAGCACTTCAGGTGCTAATGATACAATTTTCATAAATTGTTTTTCGCGAAGTTCTCTTGCAACAGGACCAAAAACGCGTGTCCCTTTCATTTGTTCAGCAGCGTCTAACAATACACAAGCATTGTCGTCGAATCTAATATAAGATCCGTCTTTTCTTCTGATTTCTTTCTTCGTTCTAACAACAACAGCTTTTGCAACCTGTCCTTTTTTTACTGATCCATTTGGAGTGGCGTCTTTAATAGCCACAACAATTTTATCACCAATAGATGCGTATCGTTTTCTGGTTCCTCCTAAAACGCGGATAACTAAAACTTCTTTTGCTCCAGTATTATCTGCTACTCTTAATCTTGATTCTGTCTGTAACATAATTATTTAGCTCTTTCTAGGATTTCTACTAACCTCCAACGTTTTGATTTACTCATTGGACGAGTTTCCATTATTTTAACAGTATCTCCAATATTGCAATCATTTTTCTCATCGTGTGCCACATATTTTTTAGTGCTTAACACGAATTTTCCGTACATAGGGTGTTTCACTTTTTTAACTTCAGCCACAACAATAGATTTCTCCATTTTGTTACTTGAAACTATACCTATTCTCTCTTTTCTAAGATTTCTTTTTTCCATCTTTACTTCTGACTACAATGATTGTAATTCTCTTTTAGTTAATTCTGTAGCTAAACGCGCCACATCTCTTCTAATTGCTCTCAATTGCATTGGCACTTCCAATGGAGTAATTGCATGAGCCATCTTTAGATCAGTATAACTCTTCTTTGAACTTCCAAGTTTTTCTTGTAACTCGTCAGTTGATAATCCTATAATTTCAGATTGTTTCATTTTTTTAATCGGTTATAAAGCGTTATCAAAATCTCTAGCCACCATAAACTTTGTTTTCACAGGTAGTTTTTGTGCCGCTAAACGTAAAGCTTCTTTAGCTATATTCATTGGTACTCCTCCTACTTCAAACATAATTCTGCCTGGTTTAATTACGCAAACAAAATATTCCGGTGCTCCTTTACCTTTACCCATACGTACTTCTAATGGTTTTTTTGTAATTGGCTTATCTGGAAATACTTTAATCCATAATTGACCTTCCCTTTTCATATGACGTGTTGCTGCAATACGAGCTGCTTCAATTTGACGTGATGTAAGAAAGGTTTGTTCCAAAGATTTGATTCCGAACATTCCATTTGAAAGTTCATGTCCTCTTTGTGAATTCCCGCTCATATTTCCCTTGCCCTTCTGTACTTTACGATATTTTACTCTCTTTGGCTGTAACATTTTACCTTCTAAATTTTAAAAATTTATTTTCTTCTACGAGGTTGTGATTTTTTTGGAGCATCTCCTCTTTCTGGTTTTCCTGTCGGTTTTTTAGACAGTCCAACTAATGGAGATAATTCTCTTTTACCATAAACTTCGCCTTTCATAATCCATACTTTTACACCCAATCGGCCGTAGGTAGTATGTGCTTCAACAAGTGCGTAATCAATATCAGCTCTAAAGGTTGAAAGAGGAATTCTTCCTTCTTTGTAGTTTTCTGAACGTGCCATTTCAGCACCATTTAAACGACCTGAAATCTGAACTTTAATTCCTTCAGCATTCATACGCATAGTTGCAGCAATTGCCATTTTTATTGCGCGACGGTATGAAATTCTGTTCTCAATTTGGCGTGCGATACTAGATCCTACCAAACGAGCGTCTAATTCTGGACGTTTAATTTCAAAAATATTGATTTGAAAATCTTTCCCAGTAATCTTTTTAAGCTCTTCTTTTAACTTGTCTACCTCTTGTCCGCCTTTCCCGATAATGATACCTGGTCTTGCAGTAGTGATAGTAACGGTTACAAGTTTAAGTGTACGCTCAATAATTACTGTTGAAACACTTGCTTTAGATAATCTAGCATTTACATACTTTCTTATCTTATCATCTTCAGCAATTTTATCTCCGTAGTCTCTACCACCATACCAGTTAGAATCCCATCCTCTGATAATTCCTAAACGATTTCCTATTGGATTTGTTTTTTGTCCCATTTCTACTTATGATTGATTGCTTACATTTTTACTTCCTAAGACTAATGTCACGTGATTAGAACGTTTTCTAATTCTGTGTGCACGACCTTGAGGTGCCGGTCTTAATCTTTTTAACATTCCTGCGCCATCTACAAATATTTCCTTTACGAAAAGACCTGCATCTTCAATACTTGCTGTTTCATTTTTGGCTTGCCAGTTTGAAATAGCGCTTGATAATAATTTTTCAAGATTTATTGAAGCTTCTTTTGAATTGAATTTCAAGATTTGAAGTGCTTTTTCAACTTCAACACCTCTAACTAAATCCGCAACTAAACGCATTTTTCTAGGTGATGTAGGACAACCTGTAAGCTTAGCAAAAGCTAATTGTTTCTTATCATCTTTTATCTGCTGTGCTCTTATTTTTTTCCGAACTCCCATGATACCTACTATTTTTTACCTTTATTTTTTGCTCCACCATGTCCTCTGTAAGAACGTGTTGGCGAAAACTCTCCTAATTTATGACCTACCATATTTTCAGTTACATAAACCGGTACAAACTGACGACCGTTGTGTACAGCAATTGTTTGCCCTACAAATTCCGGTGTAATCGTTGAGGCTCTAGACCATGTTTTGATTACTGATTTACTTCCTGATTCCAAGTTTCCTTGAACTTTCTTTTCTAGTTTACGAAAAACGTAAGGTCCTTTTTTTAATGAACGTGCCATATATCAATTATTTTTTTCTACGTTCTAAAATATATTTATTACTCGCTTTGGTTTTAGATCTGGTTTTGTATCCTTTAGCAGGTATACCATTTCTTGATCTAGGATGCCCTCCTGAAGATTTACCTTCACCACCACCCATTGGGTGATCGACAGGGTTCATCACCACTGGTCTTGTTCTTGGTCTTCTTCCTAACCAACGAGATCTACCAGCTTTACCAGAAACCAATAATTGATGGTCACTATTTGATACTGCACCTATGGTAGCCATACAAGTTAACAAAATCAATCTTGTTTCACCTGAAGGCATTTTCACAGTTGCATATTTTCCGTCTCTTGCCATTAACTGAGCAAAAGCACCTGCACTACGAGCTAAAACAGCTCCTTGGCCAGGATGTAATTCTATACAAGAAATTGTTGTTCCTAATGGAATTTTGCTCAATAATAATGTATTTCCAACATCAGGAGTAGCTCCATCGCCAGACATTACTTTTTGATCAACTTTTAAACCATTTTGAGCAATGATATATCTCTTTTCTCCATCTGCATAAAACAACAAAGCTATAAAAGCTGTTCTGTTTGGATCATACTCAATAGATTTTACAATTGCAGGAACACCGTTTTTATTTCTTTTAAAATCGATAATACGGTATTGCTTTTTATGACCGCCGCCAATATAGCGCATGGTCATTTTTCCATTGTTGTTTCGACCTCCAGATCTTTTATTCGGTGCTGTTAAGCTTTTTTCCGGCTTATCAGTAGTAATGGTGTCGAACCCGTTTACTACTCTAAAACGCTGACCTGGTGTTATTGGTTTTAATTTTCTAACTGACATTTTTTATGTTTCTTAGATATTGCTGTAAAAATCAATAGTTTCTCCATCTGCTAACTGAACTATTGCTTTTTTATAAGCTCCTGATTTTGCATTTACCATACCACTTTTTGTGAATTTGGTATTGCGTTTAACAGGGTAGTTCATTGTTTTTACACTTGAAATTGCAACGCTGTATGCTTTTTCAACAGCATTTTTAATTTCAAGTTTGTTAGCCTTTTTATTTACAACAAATGCGTATCTGTTTAATAATTCGCTTTGACTTGTCGCCTTTTCCGTTATAATAGGTTTAATTAAAATATTCATATCTGTTACCTATTTACTTAAATTAATTTCTATCCCTTCTAAAGAACTTTCTGAAAGGACTATTTTATTTGCATTTAATAATTCGTAAGTACTTAAACCAGAGTTAATTACGGTTTTTGATCTTTTTAAATTACGCGATGACAAATATACATTATTATTTGACTCAGCCAACACAAATAAACATTTTTTGTTTTCAATGCCCAAAGCGCCTAAAACTGCAGTAAAACTTTTAGTTCTTGGCGTTTCAAAATTAAAGTCTTCAACAACGATAATATTGTTCTCTTTTGCTTGAATACTCAATGCTGATTTACGAGCTAATTTTTTCAAGTTTTTATTCAATTTGAATGAATAATCTTTTGGTCTCGGTCCAAAAACACGTCCACCACCTCTAAATACAGGAGATTTTATACTACCTGCACGAGCGGTACCAGTACCCTTTTGTTTTTTAATTTTACGAGTACTTCCAGATATTTCGGCTCTTTCTTTAGCTTTGTGGGTTCCTTGTCTTTTATTGGCCAAAAATTGCTTTACATCTAAATATACCGCATGATTGTTTGGCTCAATTCCATATACAGCATCAGAAAGTTCAACTTTTCTACCTGTATCTTTTCCTTGTATGTCTAAAACTGATACTTCCATTATTTCTGAATAATTACATAAGCGTTTTTATGACCAGGAACACATCCTTTAACCACAAGTAAATTCTTTTCAGGAACTACTTTTAAAACTCTTAAATTTTGAACTGTAACTTTATTTCCTCCCATTCTTCCTGCCATACGCATTCCTTTGAATACTCTAGCCGGATAGGATGCAGCACCAATAGATCCTGGCGCTCTTAAACGGTTATGTTGACCGTGTGTTGCTTGTCCAACCCCGGCAAAACCGTGACGTTTAACAACACCTTGAAAACCTTTACCTTTGGAAGTTGCTGAAACATCAACAAATTCTCCTTCTACAAAAAGGTCAACTGTAAGTTGATCCCCTAATTTGTGCCCATCTTCAAATTCTTGAAATTCAATGACTTTCTTTTTAGCAATTGTGCCAGCTTTTTTAAAGTGACCATCTAAAGCTTTATTAGAGCTTTTTGCCGTTTTGTCATCGAAACCAAGTTGAAGGGCTGTGTACCCGTCTACCTCTAAGGTTCTGACTTGGGTGACTACGCATGGACCTGCTTCGATTACTGTACAAGGAATGTTTTTCCCGTTTTCGTCGAATAAGCTGGTCATTCCGATTTTTCTACCTATTAACCCAGACATTCTAATTTAATTATTAATTATTATTCTACTTTTATTCAAAAAAACAGGGTTAAAATACTTCAACCCTGATGTATTTTTTTTCGTTTTTCCTTCGTCCATCGCTCCGGACATGTCGTCGAGAATTATATCTCGAAATAATTTTGTTGAGATTCCGAAATAAATTCGGAATGTATTCAACTAATTATTTTCTTACGTTGTAAGAAAATAAAGTTGCATTACACTTTAATCTCTACTTCAACGCCACTTGGAAGTTCTAACTTCATTAAAGCATCAATAGTTTTTGATGATGAACTATAAATGTCTAACAAACGTTTGTAAGAACTCAATTGGAATTGCTCTCTAGATTTTTTATTTACGTGCGGAGAACGCAACACTGTAAAAATCTTTTTATGTGTAGGTAATGGAATTGGTCCGTTTACAACAGCGCCAGTGCTTTTTACCGTTTTAACGATTTTCTCAGCAGATTTATCTACCAAATTGTAATCGTATGATTTTAATTTTATTCTGATTTTTTGACTCATCGTTTAATAATTTAGAGATTATCCTTTGGCTTTTGCTATTACTTCTTCTGCAATGTTATTTGGTGTTTCCGCGTAATGTGAAAACTCCATTGATGACGTTGCTCTACCTGATGACAAAGTTCTTAAAGTAGTTACATAACCAAACATTTCTGATAATGGCACAGTTGCTTTTACAACTTTTGCACCAGCTCTGTCATCCATCGCTGTTACTTGGCCTCTTCTTCTGTTTAAATCACCTACAATATCACCCATGTTAACTTCCGGAGTAACCACATCAATTTTCATAATCGGTTCAAGAATAACAGCTTTTGCAGCTCTTGCAGCAACTTTATATCCCATTTTAGCGGCCAATTCGAATGACAATGCATCTGAATCCACTGCGTGGAAAGATCCGTCGTATAAAGTAATCTTCATGCTATCCATTTCGTATCCTGCTAAAGGACCGTTTTTCATAGCCATTTTAAATCCTTTTTCAATTGAAGGAACAAACTCTTTTGGTACGTTACCACCTTTAATGGCGTTAACAAATATCAATCCTGTTTCACCAACCTCAGCAGGTTCCATCACAAATTTAATATCAGCAAACTTACCACGTCCACCAGATTGTTTCTTATAAACTTCACGGTGATCCGCTTTTGCGGTGATAGCTTCTTTATATTCAACCTGAGGTTGACCTTCGTTTACTTCAACTTTAAACTCACGCTTTAAACGGTCAACAATAATTTCTAAGTGTAACTCACCCATTCCTGAAATAATTGTTTGTCCTGAAGCTTCATCAGTTTTAACAGTAAATGTTGGATCTTCTTCGGCCAATTTACTTAAAGCCATTCCTAATTTATCAACATCTGCTTTTGTTTTAGGCTCAACGGCAATACCGATAACTGGATCAGGAAAGTTCATTGATTCCAATACAATTGGAAACTTTTCATCACACATAGTATCCCCGGTTTTGATGTCTTTAAATCCAACACCAGCACCTATATCTCCAGCTTCTATATAATCAATAGCGTTTTGTTTATTGGCGTGCATTTGGTAAATACGTGAAATACGTTCTTTTTTACCGGAACGACTGTTCAAGATGTAAGAACCGGCATCTAAACGCCCAGAATATGCTCTGAAAAATGCCAAACGACCAACAAAAGGATCTGTAGCAATTTTAAATGCAAGCGCAGCAAATGGTTCTTTCACGCTTGGCTTACGTAATTCTTCTTTTTCAGTATTTGGGTTAATACCAATCACACCTTCTTTATCAGTTGGTGCAGGTAAATAACGACAAACAGCATCCAATAAAAACTGAACGCCTTTATTTTTAAATGCAGAACCGCATACCATTGGAATGATTGACATATCCATTACAGCAGCACGAAGCGCGGCATGCACTTCATCTTCAGTAATAGAATCTTCATCTTCCATATATTTTTCCAAAAGATTTTCATCATACGCAGCAACTTCTTCAATAAGTTTACCACGCAATAATTTTGCTTCTTCTTTTAGTTCAGCTGGAATCTCAACAACATCAAAAGTTGCTCCCATTGTGTGGTCATGAAAAATGATCGCACGATTTTTTATCAAATCAACAATCCCTTTAAAGTTTTCTTCATCACCAATATTGATAACGATAGGCACTGCATTAGAACCTAACATCTCTCTTACTTGTTGACAAACACCTAAAAAGTTAGCACCTTGACGGTCCATTTTATTAACGAAACCAATTCTTGGCACTTTGTAGTTATCGGCCAATCTCCAGTTAGTTTCAGATTGAGGCTCAACACCATCAACTGCACTAAATAAGAAAACCAATCCATCTAATACTCTCAAAGAACGATTTACTTCAACAGTAAAATCAACGTGACCAGGAGTATCAATAATATTAAAGTGATAGCCCATTGCATCAGCAGTAGGTTCACCATTTTCTGTAGGGAATTTCCATTCACAAGTTGTAGCGGCAGAAGTAATTGTAATACCTCTTTCCTGCTCTTGCTCCATCCAGTCCATAGTTGCTGCACCATCATGAACCTCACCTATTTTATGGGAAACACCTGTATAATAAAGAATTCGCTCGGTGCAGGTAGTTTTACCGGCATCAATATGAGCTGCAATTCCTATATTTCTTGTATATTTTAAATCTCTTGCCATTTCTGTTTATTAAAATCTAAGGTGAGAGAATGCTTTATTAGCATCAGCCATTTTATGAACATCCACTCTTTTCTTAACTGCAGCGCCTTCTTCTTTTGCGGCAGCTAAAACCTCTCCGGCCAAACGTTGGGCCATTGATTTTTCATTACGTTTTCTTGCATATAAAATCAACCATTTAATGGCGATAGACACCTTACGGTCTGGTCTGATTTGCTGTGGAATTTGAAAAGTTGCTCCACCAACCCTGCGGCTACGAACCTCAACTTGTGGCATTACATTGCTTAACGCATCTTTCCAAATTTCTAATGATGATTTTTCCTGGTCTTGTTTTTTTGTTTCTACAATGTCCAATGCATCGTAAAACACTTTGAAAGCCGTCGATTTTTTACCGTCCCACATCAAGTTGTTCACAAAACGTGTAACTAACTGATCGTTAAACTTTGGATCCGGTAAAAGCACTCTTTTTTTCGCTGCTCTTTTTCTCATGTCTTTACATTAAAGTTTTTAAATTACTTTTTAGGGGCTTTTGTACCATATTTAGAGCGACGTTGCGTTCTACCGTCAACACCTGCAGTATCTAATGCACCACGTACAATATGATACCTAACTCCTGGCAAATCTTTAACCCTTCCACCTCTAACTAATACTATCGAGTGCTCTTGTAAATTATGTCCTTCTCCAGGAATGTAAGCATTCACCTCATTACCATTTGTTAACCTAACCCTTGCTACTTTACGCATCGCTGAGTTTGGTTTTTTTGGTGTTGTAGTGTAAACACGTGTACACACTCCTCTACGTTGAGGACATGAATTTAAAGCAGCCGATTTACTCTTCTTAGTTATTTTGGTTCTTCCTTTTCGTACTAATTGCGAAATTGTTGGCATACTGAAATTTTGTTATAAATTACTTTTAAATATATTATGCTCTTTTCAAAGAGTTTGCAAATGTACAAATATTTTCTTCTTAATCAAATATGAATATATTTTATTTTTTTTAATTAAATTAACAATATATTATATATGGTGTAAAAGTTAAAATATATTCTGACTTACAGTCTGAGATAAAAAATAAATATATTTATTAGACAATATATTTAAGGTAATCTAATAATTTTCTTAAATGATAATATTTTTTATTTAAGAAAGTAATTGTTTTTTTACAATCCCCAGCAAAGACAGTTTGTGCAAGTAATAAACTTAACTATTCACATAATATTTTTATTAAATTATAAACAATATATTGTCAACTAACTTGATATATTCATAATTTTAAATAAATACCTTTACACTAAAATGAAGGAATTTTAACATCTTTTAAGACTTTAACATAAAAATATTTGGTTAATTAACAAATTATTAAGATTTTTGACCTAATTAATTCAAATAATTATATAATGAAAACAAAGTTAAATGGTTTTTTAACGCTATTACTGGCGTTTATGGTGCAACTAACGTTTGCCCAAGAAAAAACTGTTACAGGTAATGTTTCCGACGCAAGCGGTCCATTACCTGGTGTAACAGTTATTATTAAAGGTACCAAAACGGGTACTCAAACTGATTTTGACGGAAATTATTCCATTAAGGCCAATATTGGAGCCGTGCTTCAATATAGCTTTATTGGTATGAAAACAGTTAATCAAACTGTAGGCGCTTCAAACAGCATCAACATTGTGATGCAAGAAGATGCTGAAAGCTTAGAAGAAGTTGTTGTGACTGCTTTAGGTATCTCTAGAGAAGCAAAAACGCTTCCTTATGCAGCTCAAAGTATTAAATCAGATGAGTTAAATCTAACTCAAGATTCTAACATTAAAACAGCTATTGCTGGTAAAGTTGCTGGCGTTCAAATTAGTGCCCAAGCTGGGTCTAAATTAGGAGAAGCCGGGAAAATTAGAATTAGAGGTGCTATTTCTTTAACAAGCGACAACGATCCTTTGTATATTATCGATGGTGTTCCAACTGATCCAAATAATATTGACATGGATAATGTTGCTTCTCTAGATGTATTAAAAGGTCCCAATGCTACAGCACTTTATGGACAAAGAGCTGATGCTGGCGTTATTATTATTACTACAAAAAAAGGTTCCACTAAAGGAGTTGGAGTAGAATTACTTAGCTCTATAACTTTCGAAAAAGTTGGAAAATTAATGAATTACCAAAACTTATATGGTGGAGGTTATTCAGGTGAGGACTCTTTTGGAACTTTTGGACAAGAATTACCTCTTGATGCTTATCCAGCTGAATGGAGTGTTTTTGAAGGAAAACGTTATTTAATATGGGATGAGAATTATGCTGATGAAAGCTGGGGACCTAAATTTGACGGTGAAGATTATATTCCTTGGTATTCTTGGTGGCCAGATAGCCCATATTTTGGACAAACTGCTAAATATGAAGCGCAACCTAACAATATTAGAGATTTTTACAATACTGGTGTTACAACAAAAAACACTATAGCTTTAAGTGGAGGAAGCGATACTTTTAGAGGCAGACTTTCGTTTACGAATTTAGATCAAACAGGGATTACGCCTTATACTACTTTAGGAAAACAATATTTAAGTTCAAACTTTGATTTTGATGTAACTGACAAATTCAATGTAGCCGTTAGTGTTAATTTTACGAACTCATCAGTTAGAGGAGATTTTGATGATGCTTACTCTAACCAAATTTCAGGTTCATTCAATTCATGGTTTAACAGAAACCTTGAAATTGATAAATTACGTGAACTTAAAGATTTAAAAACACCAGATGGTTATTCTGCAAGCTGGAATTTCTGGGGTGCTGATTATTATGCTGATGCAGGTGGAGATTATAAAAAAGCTGCATTCTGGTTCAATCCTTATTTTTATATGGAACAATATAAAGATATTGACAAATCTACCAACTATGTAGGTAGCGTAAATCTTACATATACATTCAACGACAATTGGGAAATTGTAGCAGGAGGCTCTAGAGATCAAAATAATTTCCAAAATGATTACCAAGTACCTTTTTCTATTTCCTATTCAGCAGCCCCTGCATTATACAATGCTTGGTCTAATTCCTTTGGAGTTTACAGAAGGTCTCAATTTGAAAATAATTTCAATACTGCTTTAAAATATAAAAATAAATTTGAAGATTTTGATGTAGATGCATTTATCGGAGGAAATATCCGAATCAACAAATATGATAGATTTTCAGCTCAAATGCCTACTGACGCAAAAACTGGAGGTTTGATTATGCCTGATGTATTTGCTTTTGGAAATGCGGGAATACAACCAACTTCTCAGACTTATGTTAGCGAAAAAGAAGTACGTAGTATTTATACAAAAGCTTCTGTTGGATATTTAAATATGTTGTATTTAGATGCTACATATCGTAAAGACTGGAGTTCTGCATTGCCATCAGATAAAAATGGATATGGTTATCCTTCTGTAGGCGCCAGCTTTATTTTCTCTCAACTAATTGAAAATAAAAGTATTTTATCATTTGGTAAAGTTAGAGCTGGTTGGGCACAAGTTGGTAATGACTTAGATGCTTACTTAATAGACCCTTCATACCCAATGTCTAGTAAAACATTTAGAAATTTACCATTGTTGTATACAAAACCATCTATAGTAGATCCTAATATTAAGCCATCTATTAATACATCCTCTGAATTAGGATTTGACACAAAGTTTGTTGACAACAGACTTGGCTTAAATTTTACTTATTATATGGAAAACAGAAAGGATGAAATTATTCCAATTTCTATTTCCAAAGGATCAGGTTCTGATACTTTCTTAACAAATGCAGGCGAATCTGAAAGAAAAGGTGTTGAGGTTACTTTTACAGCTACTCCTATAAAAACTACTGACTTTGTTTGGAATTTAACTGTAAATTATGGTCAAAACAAAACTACTGTAGTTGCTTTACCTGGAGATTTAAAATCTTTACTTGCTCCTGGGGGATCTGATGCATATGCTTTCGTAACTGTGGTACACGAGTTAGGAAATGAGTGGGGACAATTAAGAGGTACTGCTATTGCTAGAGATGATAATGGAAATGCCATTATCAATACAAATGGTACTTATGCTATAAATCCTGCACAATACTTAGGAAGTATTTTACCTGATTTTACAGGAGGTATTATCAATGCAATTGCTTACAAAAATTTATCATTAAATGCTTCGATAGATTTTCAAAAAGGAGGTAAATTCTTCTCCTTGTCGGAAATGTGGGGATCTTCATCGGGGTTAACTGCTGAAACAGCAGCACTAAATGACAAAGGAAACAATGTTCGTGATGCCGTAGCCGATGGTGGTGGTGTTCACGTAACTGGTGTTGACGCTTCAGGCTCTGCAGTAGATATGTATACAGAAGGTTACACTTACTTCACTCAGTACTATGGAAACAGGCTGGCTGAGAAATATGTTCACGATGCAAGTTATATGAAATTGAGAGATGTAAGTTTAACTTATACCCTTCCTAAAACTTTCTTAAAAAATACATTCACTGGTGCTAGCATTAGTTTAGTTGGAAGAAATTTATGGATGATTTCTGTTGCAAAAGACAATACACATAACTGGGATCCGTCAGAAATGTCTGGTTCATATGGAGAAAGTGGTCAATTGGCTAGTACTAAAAGTTACGGGATGAATATTAAATTAACTTTTTAATTAAGAAAATGATGAAAAATATTAAATATATAGTACTAAGTCTTTTATTGACTTTAGGTGCTTGTGATAATGTAGACTTTGGGAGTACAAACGAGAATCCCAATGGTGCAGGAGAGCCTTATACTGCTGATTTAATGGCAGGAGCAATGTCAAGATTTTCTACCTTGACAGGTAGGGAATATTTGATGAAGCCAACACTTTTAATTCAATATCAAACTCAAGTAACTTATACAGACGAAATGCGTTATGGAGAAGTTGCTTCAAGTTGGTATTCTTATTACGTTCAAACTTTATCAAACTTACAATTAGTTGTTGATATTTGTTCTGATCCAGCAAAGATTACTCCTGCTGTAATAACCCAAGGAAATCCTACCAATCAAATTGCGGTATCTAAAATTTTCCAGGCTGTTATTTTTAAAAGAGTTACTGATACATGGGGTAATATTCCTTATTCGGAAGCTTTAAAAGGACTTGATCTCATTTCACCAAAATATGATACTCAAGAAGAAATCTACAAAGGTCTAATTGCTTCTGTAAAAGCATCAAGAGATATGATTTTAACTGCTGAAAAAGGTCCTATTGGAGATAATATTTATGGTGGTGATGTAGTGAAATGGAAAAAATTTGCCAATTCTTTAATTATGCAAATGAGCTTACAATTATCTAAAAAATATCCTACAGCCGGTGATTATGCAGCAACAGAATTCAATGCTGCACTAAATAATGCTGCCGGGGTTATTACTACTGTAGCAGATGAGGCTTGGTTTACATACACATTAGATTTTCAAAATCCTTTTGTAGCAAACAGGATACCTGATTACTTCTTATCAAAAGAATTTACAGATGGTTTAAAAGGTCTAGGCACAACTACAAATACTACTTTAGACGGAAGAATAAATGTATTCGCAAGATATCCTGCACGTGACGGAGTGCCTTATGGTTATAAAAATGGGTCTGGTGCCGGTAAAACTGGAATGTCTTTGAAAATATGGGCTGCCACTGCCCCACTGCCATTAATGACAGCTGCTTACACATATTTAAATAGAGCTGAAGCTGCTGCGTTAGGATGGACGACTGAAGTACCGGCCACTATGCTTACCAGTGGTATTGTTGCATCATATGCAACTTTAGACTCGCATTATGCTACAACTATAAGTAGTGGCGCTGCTGCTTATGCCGCTGCAAGAGTTGCTAGTATTGCCGGAACTGTAACTGCTCGCAGAGTAATTGCTGAAGAGAAGTGGGTAGCTTTGTTTCCAAGTGGATTTGATGCTTGGGCAGAATGGAGACGCACAGATTTTCCTGTTTTATTTCCCGCTACAGATTACTTGAACAATGGCCAAATTCCAAGAAGATATATCTATCCAACAGAGGAATCAAGTTTAAATGCAGCTGCTTATGCAACAGGCGTTAGTACTTTATCCCCTGCAACAGATAATAACACATCTAAAGTTTGGTGGGATCAATAGTTTAACCTATATAATTATTATTATAAATAAAAAAGAGGCTGTCAATTATGACGGTCTCTTTTTGTTTGATGCAGCTCTACAGTTAAAATAGAAATAGAAATATTCCTCAGTCAGTATATACAATAAACACTTTCAATAATTTGTCATTTATGAATCCTTTTTAATTTGATTCAAAATTTATATCCTATTACGAGATACCTTACTAGATTTCAAAAATTATGTCAATTCAAAGATTTAATATCCCTAAGGAACCTAAATAATAAAACCGAAATAAATGTATTTTGAGTTCTATCTATTAAAAAGGTATTACAAAAAACTACCAATTTAAGAATACAAAAAAAATTTCACGCAACTAAACAATAAACCATTCATCTTGTTATTATGTCGGAACCTTCATTATTTATTTTTTTATATAAGTTTAACTAAAAATTAGGTTTATTAACAATTTATTAAGATTTTTGACAATTAATTAATTCAAATAATTTTAACATGAAAACAAAGTTTAATGGAATTTTAACGCTACTACTGGCGTTACTTGTGCAAATTACCTTTGCACAAGAAAAAACTGTTACTGGGATTGTTTCCGACGCAAGTGGGCCATTACCGGGAGTAACAGTACTTATTAAAGGTACCAAAACTGGTACACAAACTGATTTTGACGGAAATTATTCAATCAAAGCAACCACAGGTAAAGTGCTTGTATTTAGTTTTGTTGGTATGGCGACCGTTGAAAAAACAGTTGGTATAGCTAACCGTTTAGACATAATAATGCAAGAAGATGCCCAAAGTCTTGACGAAATTGTAATTACAGGTTATGGCGCGAAAAAAAGAGGTAGTTTATCTACTTCCATTTCTTCTGTGAGTTCAGAGCAGTTGGAAAGACAAAATAACACTATAAGCATAGACAACGCACTTCAAGGCGCAGCTACTGGAGTTCAGGTTGTTGCACAAAATGGTAAACCTGGAAATGCCGCGTTTGTAAGAATTCGTGGTATTGGATCAATCAATGCTGGAAATGAGCCACTTTATTTACTTGATGGT
>CAMDPE010000048.1 GCA_945903795.1 Lutibacter flavus
ATTGAAAATCTGACGCAGGCTGTAATTAATATGACTGAGGATTTTACTTCACCTGAAGAATTGGCTTTTGTTTGGACAGTACAAGCATTAAACAAAGAAGGAACCCCAATAGGGGAAAATTCAGGAATAAGCAGCCCTTTTCAGTTTGCGGTAAATAAGGCAGCGCCAAATGTTAATAAATCTATGCCTGTTAATGATGATGATGAGGTAGTTATACCAACGGGAAATATTGCGGTTAATGATACCATTTACGCCGGTTACAATGGAGAATTTGCCATTATTACAACACAAGTTAGCGGCACCAATAAATTTTCGGGAAAAGGAACCGCTTTCATAAACTGGCTGAAGGCGCGAGTGAGCGTTAAATTTGACAGTATTACTGTTGATACCAATAAAAAATTGCTCACAGGAAAAATTTCAGCAGAAATTCATGACACAGCGCCAGTTTATCCGCTCGATTGGGCTCTGGAAATTGCAGCAAACAATCCTTGGGCAAATAATTTGGCTTCAAGTATGGTTACTTGGGTTGAAAGCCAAACCAATCAAACAATTCCTTACAATAATTTAACAGAAGTCACGACGCCGGTGAAAATGCCTCTCGGACTTAATTTTCCAAATGGAGATCAATTGGCGATTACCGAATTGGTTTTTAGAAACAATAAATCTGAATTCAATTTGGTAACTTCCAAAACAACCCCGCAAGATTGGGGAAATCCTGTTCAATTGGTTGGTTTTATTGCTAAAAATATTGAATTTCACCCCAGTAATATTATAATGCCTCCAAATAGAATAGAACTTGTTGAAGATGTCACCATTACTGCAAATCCTAAAATTAACTTCACCTTTAAAAAACCCACAAACTCAAATACGGGTTGTTTTGTTGAATGGGGCGAAAATGGATTTTCGCAATTCGGAATCGAAATACATTCTGAGTTTACAAGAGATTGGTTATTGCCTTCTCCTGATGACGGAATCTCAAAAACCAAGGCAAAACTATTTGCTTTAGGAACCGCTTGGAATGATTTGGTCTTAACAGGTACTTTGGATAAATCTGAAATAGTTTCTGCCCAAGGAATGACGGTATTAGCAGATAGTTTGTCTTACGATATGTCAGATGTTTTAAATCCACCCAGCATTACCTTTCCAGAAAATTATAATGGAGAAACAACCAACTTATTCAGGGGTTTTTATATGAAAGAATTGGTTGTGGAAATGCCATCAACCTGGCAAACCCATTCTGGCGGCAAACCTCAAATTTCCGTTCAAAACATGATTATTGACAATACAGGTATTACGTTATTTGCAGAAGCTACCAATGTTGTTCAGTTTCCAAATGCAAACGTAGCCGATTTGGTTGCGAGTATAGACACGGTTCATGTAGAAATTGAATCAAGTTCGCTTGTGGAAGCCAGTGTTAAAGGTCGAATTGGACTGCCGATAAGCAAGGCAGATTCTATCCAAAATCCTTTGAAATACATCGCATTATTCAACAACGCGCAATTGCCTGCTCAAACAAGTTATTTTCAACTAACCATTGAGCCTACTGGTCCAATTTATGCAAATTTGTTAAAAGGAGTTATGACCCTAGCCCAAACCTCAAATATTGTTGCTTATGTAGATAAAAACAAAAAAACATTTAATACCAATCTTGACGGAAATTTTGTGTGGAACAATGTGAAATTAGGTCCGGTGAAGAACGTAAATATGAATTTGGGATTTCAGGGAATTGCAATGAATTATGACTCAAGTTTGGCAAGCAATAAATTTACTTTCAATGCAGGTTCCTGGTCATTTGCGAGTCCTCAAAAATTCTTGGCAAATTTCCCGGTGACCATAGACAATATTGGATTTAAGCAATTGCCAACCACAGGCAGTCAGATGCTTCATGGAAAATTGAATTTTGATGTCATTTTTAACTTGTCAACAGATGTTGGAGGACAATCTAAATTGGCCGTTGAATTGGCAATTGAAGACAATCAAAATGCTTCTGGATTGGGAAAATTTAAACCAAAATATATTGGAACCAGTATTTCCGACATCAGTGTTTATGCAAATTTACCAGCAGTTTCTATTGACGGGACAATACAATTCAGAAATGACGATCCGGTTTTTGGAAATGGTTTCAAAGGAACCCTCCAAGCAACTTTTAAAGCACCCAAAGTGAGTATTTCAGCTTTGGCCGAATTTGGAAACACCAGTTATCTTCATACGTCAACATATAGATATTGGCGTGTGGAAGCAGCGGCAATTTTTGAACCTGGCTTGCCATTTTTACCTGGAGTTGCCTTTTATGGCTTTGGCGGCGGAGCCTCAAACAATATGTTGGCGACTATAAACAACACTACCAAAAAATATGACTTCACACCTAAAAAAGGCAGTTTAGGGTTTAAAGTTCTTGCCGTTATAGGAACTACGCCTAAAGTTGAAACCTTTAATGCCGATGTTGGTTTAAGCGGACAATTTTCGGCTGGCCAAGGAATGTACAATATCGGTTTTACAGGCGATTTTTATATTGGTGCACCATTACTTCCTCAAATAGATAGAGATAAAGCGCAAATTAAAGGAAGCGTTATTGCCGACTATAATTTTCCTGACAAACATTTTTATATGTATGCGGCAGTTACTGTAAACGCCCCGCCAATCACAACGCCAAGTCCAGCTGAATTAACTTTGGATACCAACGGTAAAACCAATAAATGGTTTTTTAAATTTGGAGAACCTACAGATACTAATGTAGTGAGTATTTTCAGTGTAAATTTATATGAATATTTAATGTTTGGAAACGACATTAAGGCTCCCGTAAATGGTTTCACGGAAGGTTTTAGAAACAGTTATTACAATGTTGTAAATCAATATCCGGGCATACCGTCATTGCCCGGCGTAGACGGGAATTCCGCCACAGGAAGAGGTTTTGCTTTAGGCGTTGGAATAAAAATCGATAAAAATTTTAATACACATATTGTAAATGGATATTATTTGGATCTTGTGATGGCTGCAGGGGCTGAAGTTAATTTAAGTATGATGGAATACATTGGACAAAATTGTGCCAATCCTTCACAACGAATTGGTTTAAATGGCTGGAGAGCAAGAGGAAATATTGGTTTTTATGTTGATGCAGGTGCGAAAGTGGTGAAAGGAAATGACACTTGGAATTTGGCAAGTATAAAAGCCGGTGGTTGGTTAGACGCTAAATTCCCAAGACCAACTTATGTGGCTGGAGCTGTTCAGGGAAATATACAAATTGGAGGTTTTACAACTAAGATACATACTCTGGGTGATTGCAATGCCGGTGATGGCGCTTATCATGTAGGTAAACAAAATGACCATTGGGGCGTGAACAAATGGACAAGTTGCACACACCTTCAATATCATTATCTTGTAAACCAATCGTTTAACAAAACTTTTGATTGGGGTGACAATTGTGGTAGCGGTGATACAACCCAGCCGGCAAGCACAGGTCCGGCAATTGCGCAACAAGATGCCGCAGCAGATCAGGAACAGCTATTGATAAAATATGTGCATCCAGGCACAACGTATAATTTTCCCGTAACAATGCCAATTGCAGTAAAATATGGCTTACCGCTAAATGAGGAATTTGATATTTCCGAACAACAAAGCAGCGGCAGTATAATCAACAGAACATTTAAATTGGTTACCACGGTAACGCTTCAGGAAAAAAATGAAACCACTGGTGTATTTGCAGGTATCAATAAAAAGTTCAGTAAAAATAATTTAGGAGAATATTTGTATGTAAAATTTGGTGCATTGATAGCGCAACAAGCGACCGTTATATTGCCTGTCACAAATATGAAAAACAAGACACTTACACCGCAAGCGGCCGTTGTGCAAATTTCCAGTATGCCTGTAAGCAATGTACCCAATAATATCAGCAGTGTCAGTTTGTCTAAAAATGTTGCTTTGCAAACGTTTTATCCTGCCCCTGAACCCAGTGAATATGATAATTTACCTCCAGAACCAACCGCTGTTGTAAATGCTCTTGAGCTAAATAAATGGTATAAAATTATTGTGGTTGCCAATTTAAAGGAATTTAAAAATAATGTTTGGGTAAATGCACTAAAATCAAATGGAAGTCCGGTTACGCAAACAGTAACCAAAACTTTCAGAACTGGGGCAATGGAACTGTTTAGTGCAAGTAATGTCATTAATAAAAATAATAAAAGCAACTAATGAAAAAATCTATAAATAAATATTCGATCCTGTCAATGGTGCTATTTATGTTTTTTTCAAGCATAAATGCACAAGAAAGCAACGAGGAACAGCCAACAAGCATTATCAATATGGTTGCACGCTATTTATCTGAAGAAAATGCAGTGGAAATGCGATTTTTTCCCGACAAAAAATCTATTTTATATTCCGGCATTAGAAACGGTTTTGTGGTGGAAAGAGCAGAAATATCTGAAGCAATTAAATTGGAAGAAGATTTAAAATATGTGCGTATTGCTGAAGTTTTTCCATACAATGAAGCGCAATGGACTGCTGCTATTTCAAAAGGAAACCAAGAGACAAAGCACAATTTAAACCTTGCAAAAGACTTTTTTGACAATATAGACAAACAAACTGGAGGAAAATTCAATTTTGATGAGGGCATCAAAGAAATGAAAGAACAAAAAAGCAAGGAAGATTTTGAATACCTAATTTTTGTAATGAATGCCATTAAAGATAAGGATGTAGCCGAAGCAATTGGATTGTCATATACAGATAAAAGTGTTCAAAAAAATAAAAATTATTTGTATCGGATTAAATTAAGCAAAGAACCAAAGTCTGCATACAAAGTTGTTGGGTTGCCTTTTAATATTGAAACTGGCTCAAATAAAAAACAGGAAGAAAGAAAAATATACACGGTAACAGGCGATAAAGAATTGTCATTTCTTTGGGAAGAAAATGATATGGTTTCCGGCGCTTTGGTTGAAAGAAAAAACAACAAAACCGGAAATTACGAACCACTGAATGAAACACCTGTTTACACCTTGGGTGAAACATCAAATCGCAATGGTTATAAAGACGAAAACTTAACAAATTACCAATGGTATGAATATCGTTTTTATGGGTACAATCCTTTTGGTGAAAAAATTCTTTTTGGTTCAGCAAAGGCAATGCCTAAAGATCTTACGCCTCCAAAAAAACCGTTGCTCATAAAAGCCAAACACGAAAAAGTTGATGAAGTATTGGTTGAATGGAATGTTACTGATCCTATTGATAATGATTTAAAAGGATTTATAGTCGCTCGCGGCGAAACCAATGACGGAAATTTTCAAATTCTGCATCAAAATTTATTGTCGAAAAGCACAAGAAGTTTTATCGACAAGACTTTTAGCGGCATAAAAAGCAATTATTATGTGATTCAGGCAATTGACACCAGCGGAAATATTAGTTCTTCAACACCTGCTTTTGTAACAATTACAGATTCAATTCCGCCTGCAAAACCTAAATTTATTTCAGGAAAAATAGATTCTTTGGGTATTGTCACCATAAACATTGAGTTGAATAAGGAAATAGATTTAATGGGCTACAGATTGTACAAATCTAATAGTGATGAACATGAATTTTCTTTGATACGTGAAGGTTTTAGTGAAAACGATTCAATAAAAAAACCGGTTCAAATAATTTTTAAAGATACGGTTACTTTAAACTCACTTACGCCTTATATTTATTATAAAATTATTGCGCTAGACTACAATTTTAACCAATCGGAATCTTCTGAAATATTAAAAGTGAAACGCCCGGATAAAATTCCGCCAACAACGCCAGTATTCAAAAATGTAGTTGTTAAACAAAATGAAGTGGAACTTCATTTTGCATTAAGTGAAAGTGAAGATGTTACGGAACAGTATATCTACAGAAAATTAAAAACGGAAGCGCATTGGGAATTACTGAGTAAATTAGACAATAAGTCAACATCCTATATTGATAAAAAGTTAAAGCAAGGAACTGTTTATTTCTATTCTTTACGCGCAAAAGACGATAGCAATTTATTCTCGGAATATGCAAAACCTGTTTATGGAAAACCATTTGATAATGGCGTGCGGCCACCTATAAAAAACCTTGTCATTAAAAAGGATGATAAGGATATTTCACTTTCTTGGGAATATGAATTTTTGAATGACAACACGTATTTTGTGATTTACAAAGCTGATAAAAAAGGTAATTTAATTCAGTATAAAAATACTACCAAACTTCTATTTAAAGAACCTATTGGCAATGAAACTAACAGTTATGCGGTTAAAGTATTCACAAAAGATGGCGGCCAGTCGAAAATTAGCAATACGGTAATTATTAGATAACAGAAGAAGGTTGGCGTGAAAATTTTATTTTTTTTTGAATTTAAAAAAAAGCAAAATGAAGAATTTCTATTTCAAGATTAAGCAAAATAATATTTAATTAAGAAACCCATGAAGCAACTCAAACAAACGGCTATAATTATTATTTTGTTGCTTGTTTTTCAAGCAAATGCACAAGAAAAGAAGTATGCTTTTTCCATAAAAGGCGATATGGGAATTTGGTATGAAGGTTACGGACTCGATAAAAACCCAAGTCCGGCTGTACCCGATTTTTACACCGCAAGAAAACCTTGGAATTTAGTGCGGTATTCCTTCAATCCAACTTTTTCTGTTGGCAAATGGGAAATTCCTATGAACTTTAATTTCAGTCCGATGATTACCAATTTTATCACACCGGCTGGATCAAAACAAAGTGTATGGCAATTTTTAACAAATCCGGCGAATAACTTTGGTTTGCGTCCTAAAATTGGAACCACAGAATTTTTACTGGGTACGCAAACTTTAAAATACAGTGATTTAAGTACAGGAGATATAGGTGTTTTCGGATATGGTGTTAATTTATCACCAGGGAAATTCAGGATTAAATTATTTAAAGGTGTATCGCAAAGTGCTGTGAATTATGAAGCACCAACACTTCCAAATCCGTCAGGGGTTATTGGTGTTTACCAACGCAATCAATGGATGGCACAACTTGGTCTCGAAAAAGAAGGCAGCTATTTTACCGGTTTCAATTTTGTAAAATCTGTTGATAAACAAAATTCTGTAACTACACCGCCTTTATCGCCCATTGATCCTCAGGAAAATATGGTCGTTACTTTTTTAACCACGGCCAATTCGGAAAACGGATGGAAATATCATATTGAACTCGGGCAAAGTTTTCATACGCGTAATTTAAACACGCCTTTATCTTCTGTGCCAGTTGAAGATTTCAAACCTTTTATCAAAGCACATACTTCATCTTCTAAAGACAATGCCGTTTTATTGGCAATCGCCAAAAAAGGACAAGATTGGGAAATTGGCACAAAATTTAAATATTTTGGTGCAGGCTATTTTACCGCGGGATATCCTTTTATGACCAATGACCTGATTGATTACTTAATTGATGCGCGGTTTAACGCCTGGAAAAAGAAAGTTAATGTGGTTGCCAGTGTTGGGGAGCGTTTTGGGAACTTGAGCCTTACTTCTGGCCCCGACAAAACCAAACAAATTATTGCCAATGTGAATGTGTTTACACAATTTAGCGACAAGCTTAGCTTAAATATGAGTTTTAACAATTTTGGTTATGACGCTCCTGACTTGTCGGGATATAAAAGCGTGAGCAATGAACTCAGTGTAAATCCGTCCTATACTTGGAGCAACACTAAAATGAGCCACTTGATAAGTGCCACTTACACCAAGAGCACCTATGATGAAACCATCATATTTGTCACTACGCACAACAATACACAAACAGCATTACTTCTTTACGTTCCAACATTTTTCGATAAAAAAATAAGTCCGGATTTCAGTTTATTGTGGTTCAAAAATTCAGCGCCTTCAATTGACCTTTCTTTGTTTACAGCTTCCAGTGGATTGAAATGGAAGGTAAACCAAAAATTTAATTTGAAAGGCCAGTTACAATACAACCAAACCACCTTGAAACCTTTTACAGCCAATAAAAATTTATTGGCTACTGCTGGCTATGAATGGGAAATTTATAAAAAACTGTCTTGGCAATTTTCGATGACGGCCAATGTTTTCAAATTTGGAACAGAATTGCCAGGAAATTCCCTGATTCCTATTTATTCTGGAAATCCGCAGTATTTTGAGACGTCTATGCGAACAGGATTGCGTTATAAATTTTAGAAATGCTAAATAATTTTCAATTGAAATGAAAAAATATAATTTAATAATAGCCCTTGGATTTTTCCTGATTGTTCAGATAGTCCAGTCACAAATTACTGTAAATCTCGCTTTAAACAGTAGGCCGCAACCCTGGTTGTCGCAATGGGAAAATCCGATAAACGGACAAATGATCATCACCTTCATGCGAGGAGGTGTTCAAGGCGAGGCTCAAGTTAAGTTAAGAACAACTTTATTGGCTGAAGGCGATAATATTATTGGTGCCTCAAATATAAATGCCTCTCGGATTTATACATTAAAAGAAGGCGTTAACTTATTTACAATGGCTGAAGCTTTGCAATTGCAGAATTTGGTTTTATCGGGAAAAGCGCTAACCACGCTTCAACGCACCGGGCGATTGGCTGCAGGTCAATATCAGTTAAAAGTTGAAGTGGTGAATATTTCTGGCGATGTGGTTTTAGCCCGTCAAACACATCCGTTTTTTATCACATCTTACCAATTGCCTAAGTTAATGGTTCCTGCAGATGGCGCTCAATTGGATGCGCTTGTTGCCCAAAGTTTGATTACTTTTCGCTGGACGGGATTGGTTCCAAACACAGCTGAGCTTCCTACTTATCGTGTACAGGTTTTTGAAATTTTGCCCGGACAAACGCCGATGCAGGCATTTCGCGGTAACTTTCCCATTTTAGATGAAACTGCTATACGTGGCACAACACAATATATTTGGCGAACCAGCCTGCCGATGTTAGACGAAACTGCCAACCAAAAATTTATATGGACGGTTCAAACACTCGATATGGAAGGACACCCAGTCCCAAGCAATGATATGAATAATCAGGGAAGAAGTGAACCGGCTGTTTTCACCATCATAAACCAAATGGGCGCTGGTAACAAAGACAAAATAAACGAAGATTAAATTGTAGTGCATGAAAAAAATTATCAGCATCATCGTTTTGGGAATTTTAACGCTACAACTGGCTGCCCAAGTTCCACAAGAAAGAAAGCCTTCAACTTTGGCATTTCATGTTTTTTATAACGATTTTAATACCGCACAGCAAATCAAAACAAGCTCTTTAAATACTGTGCTTAACAACCGCCTTTGGACTAAAATTGGCGAGATGCAAACCGGATTTGGAATTAACTACTTCAAAGGAATTCGAAATAAAATTGATTTTGTTGCCACAATTGATGGCAGTTGGACAGATTATCTTTATGAAGACGGCTCAACTAACGGCAGCAATCAATTTTTATTGGATGCCAATGCTGCGCTAAATTTTAAAATGTTGACAGATAAACACACCCTTGTGCCTTATATTTCAAGTGGCGTTGGGGTTTCGTTATATCAGGGCAAAACGGGTTTCTATGTTCCCGTTGGCGCTGGATTGCAGTTCAATGTATTTAATGAAGCTCTTATTTTCACCAATATTCAGTACCGTTATGCGTTGACTTCCACTGTTAACGATCATTTTTATTATACAGTTGGTATCGCAGTTATTATCGGTAAAAATAAAGTAAAACCAGCGGAAATAGTTGAACCGGTAAAAAAGGAAATATCGAACAAAAATATGGTGGTTTCTGTTTATGACGAAGCTACAGGCTTGCCTTTACCCAATGTGGAAGTTTCGCTTGCCGGACCAGACAATCAAAAACTAAATGCGTTCACCAATGCAAGTGGAAAAGCTTTTTTCACTTCAATTTCGCCTTCAGATTATGGCGTTTCTGGTTTGTTAAATCAGATTAATTCTTCAACCCAAAATATTGAAAAATCGGCTTTTGAAACTAAAGAAAATCAAATTAATATCAGCTTAACCCATAACGATCCCCAGTTTACCTTGAAAGGTGTTGTAATCAATAAAACCCAAAATATTCCTGAAGGCAATGTGGCTATAACAATCACCAACGATGCAAAACAGACAATAATTTCCGAGCAAAGCCATTCAGAATATGGTATTTTTCAAACCCAACTGGAAGCGGAAAGCGATTTTACGCTTTTCGGAAAAAAAGCTAGTTATATTTCTAACATTGTTAAAGTGAGCACTAAAGGTTTAAGCAGAAGCGCAACGCTTTTTGTCAATTTAGAATTGGATATTGAAGAAGCAAAAGTCGGACAAAGTATTGTGCTGAATCAAATTTATTTTGAAGTTGGCAAAGCAACTGTTGATACTGCCTTTTCAACGGATTTGGATAAATTGGTGCAATTTCTCAAAGACAATACCGAAACAAAGCTTGAGATACAAGGCCATACAGACAATACTGGAAGTTTGAAGCTTAACAATAAATTAAGTCAGTCCCGCGCAAACAGTATTGTTGATTATTTGGTAAAACAAGGAATTGACAGTCGCAGAATTTCCGCAAAAGGTTTTGGACCATCGTTGCCTATAGCTGATAATTCAAAATCTGAAGGCAGGAGTAAAAACAGGCGAGTAGTCATTAAAGTGATGCAATAAAAGGATTATATAATTCCATAAAATTAAAAACGCCTTAATGAGTTTCTTTAAGGCGTTTTTTTATGCTTATTTAGCTAAAATTATTTCTTTTTTTGTCCGCGTGTGAGCGGTTTTTTGTATTTTTTTACAATTTCGCGTCGGTAAGAGCCGCCTAAATTTACTTTTCTATTTTTCTCTTTTTTCTCATGATATGCCGTTCCGCCTTCAACTGTTTCCTTTTTCTTTTCGTTAGAGGATTCTTCAAGTTCTGATCTCGGAATTTCTTCATCAATCAGTTGAGTTGAAATTTCAATCGATTCCGGAAGGTCAAAAACATCTATTTCACGGTTCATCAATAATTCAATTTCGCCCAAATAATCAGCTTCCGCTTCCGTAAATAAAGAAATTGAAGTTCCCAATTGTTCTGCACGACCGGTTCTTCCGATTCGGTGAATATAATTTTCGGGTTCTTTCGGAATGTCGAAATTTATAACGTGACTCACATTCGTTAAATCCAGTCCGCGTGCAATTATATCGGTGGCGATTAAAATGGAAATGCTGCCTTTTTCAAATTTCTCCACAGAACGCAATCGATAATTTTGTGTTTTATTGGAATGGATAACGGCGACTTCTTTTGGGAGTGCCAAATTCATTTCATCAAATAAAATGGTGGCTTGTTTTTTGTTTTTCACGAACACCAATACTTTGTTAAAAGTATTTTTGTCTTGCAAAATATTTTTTAGAAAGTTGACTTTCGTATAAAAATTAGGAACCGGATAGGCTTGTTGCTGAATGGTATCTAACGGACTTCCACTGGTTGAAACTTCAATTTTAACGGGAGATTTGAAAAAAGTATCCAACAAATCATCAACTTCTTTGGTTAACGTTGCAGAAAATAAAATACTCTGGCGTTTATTAGGAAGCAAATCCATCAACGTAATTATTTGCGGCCTAAAACCAAGGTTCATCATTTCATCAACTTCATCAATCACAAATTTCTGAATAAATTTCAGTTTTAAAATACCGTCCAAAGCCAAATCCAACAACCTTCCCGGCGTTGCAACCAAGATGTCCAAACCTGCATGAACAAGCTGTTTATCTGTATTTATATTGGTGCCTCCGTAAATTCCTGCAAACCGAACGTTCATATACGGCGTTAAACTTTTAATGTCTTTAACCACTTGCACCACCAATTCCCGTGTTGGAACAATAATTAAAACCCTAGGATGTTTTTGGTCTGAAAACGTGTGTTGTCTCAATATTGGCAACAAATAAGCAAAAGTTTTACCTGTTCCTGTTTGGGCAATTCCAACAACATCTTTACTGCTCATAATCACCGAAAATGCTCTTTCCTGAATAGGAGTAGGAACGGTAAAGCCTAAGTCGTCTAAAGCGTTCAGTAAAAATCGGTTTATATTTAAATCGGAAAAGGTCATTCTTCTATTTTTTGCAAAGGTAATACTTAATAAGTTAATAAGTTACAAAGTTTGAGGACCGAAGACTGGAGTTAGAAGACAGAAGTTAAAAACTTAGAACTAATCAATTAGCGCAAACAACAACCAAGTATTTGGATCAAATTTTACTTCTTTAACTTCTCCTTTGGTTTCAATTTCATAGGGAATCGCTATTTCATTAACTTCAATGGTTTTTATTTCAGAAGTGCCATCGGTATAAATAATTTCAACATCAATCGGAAAATTAAAAGCATTTTCCTGGGTTTGGTCGATGAGAATGCGAAGTTTATTTTGGTAGTACAGCCAAGATGTTTTTAAAACGGGATGACCTGCTTTTTGAAGCCATTGCGTAAAAAACGAATCTAAATTTTCACCGGAAACTTCGGACATTACGTTTTTAAAATCGTTGGTTGTGGCATTGTTCAATTTGAATTTTTCGTAATAGGTTTTAATGCCTGTCCAAAAAGTTTCATCACCTAATTTTTTTCGAAGCATATGCAACACCCAAGCACCTTTTTCATAGGAATTGGCGTTTAGCAAACTCATTAAATTGGTGTTTTCAGTATCAATAATTGGCGTCTGTTTCTTTTTATAAAAATTTAAAACTTCTTCACGCTCTTCTTTTAATCTTTGTTGAAAAGCTTCTTCACCATCTGTTTTTTGGATATATAAATCGGTGAAATAGGTTGCAAAACCTTCACTTAACCATAAATGTGGCCAATCGGTTTCTGAAGCGGAATTCCCAAACCACTGATGCACAATTTCGTGGGCGATGGTGTCTTCAAAATTTCGTTCGCCTTTTATATATTTTTCAGCATAAAAAATTGCTCCGGCATTTTCCATGCCACCAAATTGCGTTTTGGACTGTACGTTTGCCAATTTTTGATATGGATATTGGCCAAATTTTTCAATAAAAAAATCGAGAATGTTTTTTGCATTGGCAAAATCGTAAAAACCCTGTTCTTTAGTTTGTGGATAAACCCAGGTGGAAACCGGAATATTGTGTGTTTCGCCAAGATGCTGCACCGCAAATCGCGCAATGCCAATCACCATCACTTTTGTTGGCAACTGTTCGGCAGATTTATAGTGGTAAAGCTTTAAATCTTGGGATAAATTTGTTTCTTCAAATAAATAACCATTTGCTATTGCCTGATAATGGTTGGGTGCTTTTATGGTGAATTCAACCGTTGCTTTATCCGAAGGATGGTCTACACAAGGAAACCAATTGTGTGCCCTGTTTGGCCAGTTATCAGCAAAAAAAGTTCGGTCGCCGTGTAAGTTTTCGCCAATGATCAATCCGTCTTTTGGAACACCGTTGTAGGTTATTTCAAAAGTATAAATGCTGTCGGTTTTAATAGCGTTTGGCTGAATGGTAATTTTATTGTGGTTATGCGTAAATGATACCGAATCATTATTTTGAAAAACAGAAGTAATGAGCATCCCTTTTCCTGTAGAATCTTTTTGAACCAAATCCAAATTAAACTCAGTCACCAATTGTTTAAAGGACAATGCAATCATCATTTTTGCCTGAATACTGTTGGTGGAATCGTTGACTTCTATCGCTAAATTATAATGCCTTACATCGATTTCATTAAATTGTTGTTTGTAATTTTGGGCGGTAATGGCCGTTTGAAATGCGAGCAGGAATAAAAAAAAGGCAAAAAATTTCATCATATTTAATTGGTGTTAAAATTTCAAATATAGTTAAAACAAATAAAAAAGTCCGCTAATGAAAAACATCAACGAACTTTTTTTTACTTTAAAAGGATATTAACCTTTATTGTAAAGTTCCACTATTTCTTGCAAGTCCTGCAATTCTTTCGATTTAATTTTTTTAGAAATTTCAGGAGCGTCACTTAAAAAATCACCTAATATTTTATGGTATTTTGAGCCAGATGACGGAACTTTTATAATTTCATCAAAAATTTTTTCCACATAAAACACGGTTACTCCGTTATAATTTCTTTCGTATAAGTTTAATTTTTTTCCGGCGGTAATTTGTTTTACCATCACCATATCTCCATTGTTATAAATACGAGTGAAATTTTCATTGCCCCGGGTATAACTTTTTATGGATTCAATATCAGGCTTTTGCTGGTTGCCATCAGCATCAATATAAGTTAAGTGCAACAAACTTTTAGCATTGTTGATTGTTTCAATTTTTACATTTGCGATGGTGTCGTAACGTTGGGTGATGATATTTCCGTTCACAAATTCTTGTCCGTAACTGCTTATTGAAAAAATAAATAAGGAGATTGTTAGTAAAGTGTTTCTCATTGATTGTAATTTTATTTAAAGGTTGCTATTAAAAATATGCTATCAAAGATAGAAAATAATATTATGCACGCATAGTAAAAAATGATAAAAAAAATTGTTATTTTAGATTAGTGCACACAAATTTTAAATTCAGATTAAAATAAATAAATACTTCATATCTTTGTGCTCTTAATATTTTAAAACCCGAAAAATGGATTACGGAAAAGAATTTAAAAAATACGCGACAAAACACCATGGAATCAATAGCATGTATTATGATAATTTGGTAAGCAGTCTTACGCCTTATATTATAGAAGAACGTCAGTTGAACGTTGCTCAAATGGACGTGTTTTCACGTTTAATGATGGACCGAATTATTTTTTTAGGAACAGGAATTGACGATTATGTTGCCAACATTATTCAAGCGCAATTGTTGTTTTTGGAAAGTGTGGACAGTGCAAAAGACATTAGCATTTATATCAATTCACCAGGCGGAGGCGTTTATGCCGGTTTGGGAATTTACGACACCATGCAATTTATAAAACCTGACGTTGCCACAATTTGTACAGGAATAGCTGCATCAATGGGCGCTGTTTTAATGTGTGCAGGAACAAAAGGAAAACGTTCAGCATTACCACATTCTCGCGTTATGATTCACCAACCTTTGGGCGGCGCTCAAGGTCAGGCAAGTGATATCGAAATTACAACTCGTGAAATATTGAAATTAAAAGACGAATTGTATCAAATAATTTCAAAACATTCTGGCCAAACCATGAAAAAAGTACATCATGATTCAGATCGTGATTATTGGATGAAAGCCGATGAAGCAAAAGCCTACGGAATGATTGACGAAGTTCTGGAAAGAAAATAAATTGGTTATAGTTTCAAAAGCTAACAACTAAAAACTAAAAAGGATGGCAAAAAAGGATGAAGTATTAGAATGTTCGTTTTGTGGCAGAAAGAAGCCGGAAACAGATTTGCTTATCGCAGGTTTAGACGCACATATTTGCGACAAATGTATTGAGCAGGCTCACGGAATAGTGATGGAAGAAATTTCAGGAAGTAATTCTTCAACACTTACTCATGATTTAATTGTTAAAAAACCAAAAGAAATTAAAGCTTTTATTGATCAATATATGATTGGTCAGGATCAGGCAAAACGAGTGATGGCTGTTGCGGTATACAATCATTACAAGCGGTTACTTCAACCGGCTTCTAAAGATGAAGAGGAGGTTGAAATTGAAAAAAGTAATATCATAATAGTTGGTGAAACAGGAACAGGAAAAACCTTAATCGCTCGCACTATTGCAAGAATGTTAAATGTGCCGTTTTGTATTGTTGATGCCACGGTTTTAACAGAAGCAGGTTATGTTGGGGAAGATGTAGAAACAATTTTAACGCGTTTATTGCAAGCGGCAGATTATGACGTTAGCAAAGCAGAGCGCGGCATTGTTTTTATTGATGAAATTGATAAAATAGCCCGTAAAGGAGATAATCCATCTATAACAAGAGATGTTTCCGGAGAAGGCGTTCAACAAGCATTGTTAAAATTATTGGAAGGTTCAGTAGTTAATGTTCCACCAAAAGGGGGAAGAAAACATCCCGACCAAAAGTTTATTGAAGTAAACACTAAAGACATTTTATTTATGGCCGGTGGTGCATTTTCAGGAATTGATAAAGTAATTGGAAAACGATTAAACCGTCAGGCGGTTGGTTACAGTGCTTCCATAAAAGAAGATGTAATTGATAAAGCAAATATGTTAAAATATATTATTCCGAAGGATTTAAGGGATTTTGGTTTAATTCCTGAGATTATTGGTCGTTTGCCGGTATTGACGCATATGGATCCATTAGATGAAAAAACATTGAGGATGATTTTAACAGAACCTAAAAACTCCATCATAAAACAATACCAAAAATTGTTTAAAATGGACGGTATTGATTTTTCTATTAATGAAAATGCGTTGATGTTTATCGTTGATAAGGCGGTTGAATATAAATTGGGAGCTCGCGGCCTTCGTTCTTTGTGTGAAGCCATTTTAACAGATGCCATGTTTGATTTACCGGGAACTGGTGAAAAAATACTCAAAATTACAAAAGATTATGCAGAAGATAAAATTGACAGATCAACCATAAAAAAGTTAAAAGCTGTTTCATAAATCAAAAGCAAATAAATAATTAAGAAACTGTTTTAAAGGTTAAAATTCCTTGGACAGTTTTTTTTTGTCGGTAATAATTGTAATTTAGAAAAATAAAATTTAAAAAATAAACACCGTTGATTTCCAGAAGTACCATAGATAAAGTTTTTGAAACTGCCCGTGTTGAGGAGGTTATTGGCGAGTTTGTCCAATTAAAAAAATCAGGAAGCAATTATAAGGGATTGAGTCCGTTTTCAGGAGAAAGAAGTCCGTCGTTTATGGTTTCTCCTGTGAAACAGATTTGGAAAGATTTCAGTTCTGGAAAAGGCGGAAATGTGGTCACTTTTTTAATGGAACAGGAACATTATTCCTATCCCGAAGCCATTCGTTTTTTGGCCAAAAAATACAATATTGAAATAGAGGAAACCGAACAAAGTAACGAACAAAAGCACCAGGCTGATGAGCGTGAAAGTATGTTTATTGTTTCGGAATATGCACGAGATTATTTTCACGAAACGTTGCTAAAAACAGATCAGGGAAAAGCCATTGGGTTAAGCTATTTTAAAGAACGTGGTTTTACTGATGAAACCATTGAGAAATTCCAATTGGGTTATTCGTTGAACGAGTGGGATGCTTTTTCATCCGAAGCGTTAAATAAAGGATACAACCTAAAATATTTAGAATCTACCGGACTTACCATTGTTAAAGACGATTTGCTTTCATCAACAGGAACAAAACAATTCGACCGTTTTAAAGGCCGTGTAATGTTTCCAATTCACAGTATGAGCGGGCGCGTTTTGGGTTTTGGCGGCAGAATTTTGGTCAACGATAAAAAAGCGGCAAAATATTTAAATTC
>CAMDPE010000049.1 GCA_945903795.1 Lutibacter flavus
TCATTGCTCGGAATTCCGGGCGTAAAAACCATACGAAGCACTTCTATGTTTGGTTTTTCAAGCATTTTTATCATTTTTGATGAAGATGTTGAATTTTATTGGAGCCGAAGCCGCATTTTAGAAAAACTTAATTCGCTTCCAAGCGGATTACTTCCAACTGATACAAAACCTATGCTTGGCCCTGATGCCACTTCTTTGGGACAGGTTTTTTGGTACACGTTGGAAGGAAGAGATGCTGAAGGCAATGTCACCGGTGGATGGGATTTACCGGAACTTAGAAGAATTCAGGATTTCTATGTAAAATACGGACTGAATGCAGCAAACGGCGTTTCGGAAGTGGCTTCAATTGGAGGTCACGTACAGGAATATCAGGTTGATGTAAATCCGGATGCGCTAAAAGCTTACAATATTGGTTTTGATATGGTGATGATGGCCGTAAAAAATACCAATAAAGATATTGGCGCCAACACCATTGAAATTAACAAAGCCGAGTATATGGTACGCGGTTTGGGCTATATCAAGTCTATTGAAGATATAGAAAAAGCAGTGGTGACGGTGAAAAATAATACACCAGTACTTATTAAAGATCTTGCTGTGGTTGGTTTGGGTGCCGCGCCAAGACGAGGAATTTTAGATAAAGAAGGCGCCGAAGTTGTTGGCGGTGTTGTGGTAGCGCGCTATGGCTCAAATCCGTTGGAAGTCATCAACAACGTGAAAGCTAAAATCAAGGAAATTTCAACAGGATTGCCTAAAAAAACCTTAGCCGACGGCACGGTTAGCCAGTTAACCATCGTTCCATTTTACGACAGAACCGCATTAATTCAAGAAACAATCGGAACGCTGGAAAGTGCATTAACGGAAGAAATTATCATCAGTATTATTGTGATTATTATTCTGTTATTTAATTTAAGAGCATCCGTAATTATTGCAAGTTTGCTGCCTTTGGCGGTAATCATGACTTTCATTATTATGCGTTATGCGGGTGTTGATGCCAATGTGGTCGCACTTTCAGGAATTGCCATTGCCATTGGCGTGATGGTTGATGTTGGAATTGTTTTTGTTGAAAATAACATCCGATATTTTGAAATGCCTGAAAATGTCGGCAAAAAAGGAAAACAGCTTATCAATGTAATTTATGAGGCCACTATTGAAATTGCACCTGCAATAACCGTAGCAATCGCAACAACTGTAGTAAGTTTCTTGCCTGTATTTTTTATGGAAAATGCAGAAGGAAAACTATTTAGGCCGCTGGCTTTTACCAAGACTTTTGCGTTAGGCGCCTCATTTTTTATTGGCGTGGTATTTTTGCCAACCCTCGCCTATTTGGTTTTCGGATTTAAAAATTCAAAACAAAAAATCAGTAAGTTTTGGAATTTGACTTTAATTATTTCCGGAATTGTATTGGCAATTGTGTTTTCAACGTTGATTCCTTTGGCACTGACATTAATTGGACTTAAAAATTTATTGGCGACTGTTTATCCAAAATACTTGGGAAAACACTCAAATTTAATCACCGTTGGTATCGCCCTATTGTTTACCACATTGCTGCTTACAAAATCTTGGGCGCCTCTTGGGCATCAAAACAGTTTGTTTTCCAATTATTTAATGGTCATCGTTATCATTGCTTCGGTTTTATCATTCATCATCGCAGTAATTCATTATTACGAAGAAATACTTGTTTGGTGTTTAAATAATAAAGTGAAATTTTTAATGTTGCCGCTCTTTACCATTCTCTTTGGATTGTTCATCTGGATCGGATTTAATGGCGTATTTGGCTGGGCAGCAAAAGGCTATGAAAAAATAGGTTTTAATCTTAGATCGACTTCTGTGTATTCTTATATGAGCCATAAATTCCCCGGAATTGGAAAAGAGTTTATGCCATCGTTAAATGAGGGGAGCTTTTTATTGATGCCAACTTCTATGCCTCATGCAGGAATTGAAGAAACCACAAAAACTCTGCAACTGTTAGATATGGCGGTTGTTAATATCCCGGAAGTTGAAGTTGCTGTCGGCAAACTTGGAAGGGCAGAAACTGCTTTGGATCCTGCGCCGATTTCTATGTATGAGAATGTGATTGGGTATAAATCGGAATTTATTTTAAATGAAAGAGGACATCGGGAAAAGTTTAAAACTGACGATGATAATCGTTTTATCCTAAAATCGGGAGACTCACTTTCCAATGAAGATGCCATTCTTAAAGGGGTTACTAAAATAGATTTAATTCCCGATGACAACGGTGAAAATTTCAGAAATTGGAGAAAACAAATCAAATCTCCCAATGATATCTGGAATGAAATTATTAAAGTTACCGCCTTGCCCGGAATCACCTCAGCGCCAAAATTACAGCCTATTGAAACTCGATTGGTGATGCTTCAAACGGGAATGCGTGCACCGATGGGTATCAAAGTTTATGGCCCCGATTTAAATACCATTCAGGAATTTGGCGTGCAGCTTGAAAACATTTTAAAAGAAGTTCCTTCCGTAAAAGCGGATGCTGTTTTTGCCGATAGAATTGTGGGAAAACCCTATCTGAATATCAATATCGACAGAAATAAAATTGCGCGTTTCGGGTTAAGTATTGAACAAACCCAGCAAGCTATTGAAACTGCCATTGGCGGAATGCCGATAACCACAACCATTGAAGGGCGCGAACGATTTTCCGTTCGGGTCAGGTACCCGCGAGAATTGCGCGATGATCCCGAAAAGTTGAAGAAAATTTTAATTCCTACTCCAACTATGGCGCAAGTTCCGCTGGGTGAATTGGTAACCATTGAATATCTGCAAGGTCCGCAAATGATAAAAAGTGAAGACACTTTTTTGGTGGGTTATGTGTTATTCGACAAAAAAGAAGGCAATGCCGAAGTTGATGTTGTTGAAGATGCGCAGGAAATAATCGATTCAAAAATTAAAAGCGGCGAATTGGTTGTTCCGGCTGGTGTGAGTTATAAATTTTCAGGAAGTTTTGAAAATCAGGTGCGGGCGGTAAAACGACTTTCCATCGTAATTCCGATTTGTTTATTGATCATTTTTATGTTGTTGTTCTTTCAATTTAAAACAATTACCGCTTCAGCAATTCATTTTTCAGGCGTTTTTGTGGCCTTTGCCGGTGGATTTATTATGATTTGGCTTTGGGGGCAAGACTGGTTTATGAATTTCAACGTGTCGGGAATAAATATGCGCGACCTGTTCCAAATGCATACCATCAATTTAAGTGTCGCCGTTTGGGTAGGATTTATCGCTTTGTTTGGCATTGCAACCGATGATGGCGTGTTAATGGGAACCTATATTCATCAGGTTTTTGAAGAAAGAAATCCAAAAACAGTTGAAGAATTCAGACTTGCAGTTGTTGACGCAGGAAAAAAACGGGTGCGACCTGCGATGATGACCACCGCAGTAACCATTATTGCATTAATCCCGGTGCTCACCTCAACCGGAAAAGGTTCGGACATTATGGTTCCTATGGCAATTCCGGCATTTGGAGGGATGATTATTCAAATCATGACCATTTTTGTGGTGCCCATTTTACAGGCATCCTGGAGAGAGTCATTAATTAAAAAAACAAGCAATGAAAGCAATATATAAAATATTATATATCAGATACTTACTATTTGTATTGGTATTCTATTCAATAAATGGGCAAAGTCAAACCTTAAAAGATTATTTGGTGATTGCCGCCCAAAACAATCCTGAAGTAAAAGCTGCTTATACCGAGTTTGAAGCCGCGATGCAAAAATCACCCCAAGTGAGTTCGTTGCCGGATCCAAGTTTAACGATGAGTGCTTTTGGGCGTATGATTGAAACCAGAATTGGAAGTCAGGAAGCACGTTTTAGCTTTATGCAAATGTTTCCCTGGTTTGGCACTTTGGCCGCTAAAGAAAATGCAGCCAATTTAATGGCTGAGGCTTCATTTCAAAAATATGTGGACATTAAAAATGAGGTTTTTCTCAATATCAAAAAAATGTATGCCGAAATCTATGAATTGAATCGAATGATTCAGCTCGAAGAAAAAAACCTGCAAATTTTAGACACTTACCGGGAGCTTTCCTTGAGCAAATTCAAAAGTGGAAAAGGCGCTATGGTTGATGTGGTGAGAATTGATATCAAAAGAAGCGAAAGCAGCACCAATATTCAATTGTTAAAAGACCAAAACCAGCCACTGCAAATTGGATTTAACAGCATGCTGAACAGGGATATCAATGAAATCATAAATATTCCCGATTTTTTGCTGGTTGATGACATTGAAATTTCACTGAAACGTGACAGTTTGTTTTCCAAAAATCCTAAATTATTGCGATTGGAAAAACAAAAAGCTTCTTATGAAGCCCAGCAAATCATCGCAAAAAAAGAAGACTATCCAATGATTGGGCTTGGCGTGGATTATTCAATTATTTCAAAAAGGGACGTTCCCGATCTTGAAATGAATGGACAAGACGCGATTATGCCAATGGTAACTTTAACATTGCCAATTTTCAGAAAAAAATACAAAGCGGCGCAAAAAGAAGCTGAATTAATGGTGCAGGCCACAACGTACGAAAAACAGGCTGTTGAAAATAATTTACAGGCAAGTTACAGTATGGCCAATTACAGTTTATTAAAAGCCAAAAGATTGAAGGAATTGTATAAAAATCAGCTGGAAAGCACCAACCATGCCATCAAATTACTGTTGGCTGCCTACAGCAATTCGGGAACAGATTTTGAAGAAATTTTAAGCATGAACCAAGATTTGCTAATGCTTGAAACGGCAACAGTAACCGCAAATAAAAATGAATTTACGGCACAATCACAAATAGATTATTTACTTTCTAAAGAGGAATAAGATGACAGCAAAAACTAAAAATATACTAAAAATGACAGGAGTCCTGCTTGCTGGACTTTTGTTGGGGTGGATCTTTTTTGGCGGAAATGACGCACCAAAATCGGCCACGGAACAAACCACAGCAACCATCTGGACCTGCTCCATGCACCCGCAAATTCGCTTGAATGAACCGGGAAAATGCCCCATCTGCGGAATGGATTTAATTCCATTGGAAAACAACCATTCAGAAGCCGATCCGAATGCCCTTCAGATGACTGAAAACGCCATGAAGCTGGCGAATATTCAAACGATGGTTGTAGGTTCAAAAGAAGCCAGCAAAGAATTGCGCCTGAATGGAAAAGTGCAGATAGACGAACGAAAATTATACGCACAATCAACGCATATTCCGGGAAGGATAGAACAATTGAGCATCAATTTTACGGGTGAAAAAGTGAATCGCGGCCAGCGATTGGGAATGGTTTATTCTCCGGAATTGGTGACGGCCCAGGAAGAACTGTTGCAAGCCTACAGCATTCGGAATTCACAACCAGAATTATTTGATGCCGCAAAGCAAAAACTCAGAAACTGGAAAATTGGAGACAAATCAATCAACAAAATCCTCAGTTCAGGAAAGCCGATTCAGCAATTTCCTATATCGGCCGATGTTTCCGGAATTGTTACGGCAAAAAAAGTGGAATTGGGCGATTATGTGGAACGCGGAATGCCGCTTTATGAAATTGCCGACTTGTCATCGGTCTGGATTCTTTTTGATGTTTACGAAAGTGACATTCCGTGGGTAAAAGTTGGCGATAAAGTGAGTTATAGCATCCAGTCTTTGCCAGGAGAAACTTTTGAAGGAACCATTTCTTTTTTAGATCCGATGATCAATCCACAAACCAGGGTTGCGTCTGCAAGAATTGAAGTAAAAAATGCGACTAATAAATTAAAACCCGAAATGTTCGCATCGGGAATTGTAAAAAATAACATCAGTATAAAAGGAACCACAGAGATTGTCATTCCAAAATCGGCGGTGATGTGGACCGGCGAACGATCTATTGTTTACATTAAAAATAACGCTGAAAACAAAGTAAATTTTAAGTTGCGCGAAGTAACATTGGGACCTTCGCTCGGTGATGCTTATGTGATAAAATCGGGGCTGGAAAATGGCGAAGAAATTGTGGTAAACGGCACTTTTACGGTTGATGCAGCCGCACAATTGGCGGGAAAACCGAGTATGATGAATCCTAAGGTCGGTTCTGTAAATCACGGCGATATTGAAACAACTTCAGAAGCGAAAAAAACCGCAACATCAACCGTAATAAACACAAAAGCGAAAGAAGCATTGAAACCGCTTTATCAGGAATATTTAAACCTGAAAGACGCCTTGGCTGCCGATAATTTGGCCAATGCAAAAAAAGCAGGAATCGCGATTCAAAAAGCACTTTCCAACATAAATATGTCACTTTTTTCAGGTGATTCCCATGAGATTTGGATGAAGCACCAAAACAATTTAAAATTGGCACTTCAACCTTTGCCAAATTTCAAAACCATAGTAGAAATGCGAAAAGCGTTTCAGCCTATTTCTGAAACTATGATTGCATTGACAAATTCGTTCAAACCATTTGGCGAAACACTTTACGTACAACATTGTCCGATGGCCGATAACAATAAGGGCGCAAATTGGATCAGTCAGTTTGAAGAAATAAAAAATCCGTATTTTGGTGCCAAAATGTTAAAATGTGGTGAAACAACCGCCATTATTAAATAAAAATTAAAAAGAAAAAATTCTTAAACAATAAATAGAATAGTACACGTTAACAAATAAATTTTAATACTTAATAATCATTAAAAACAGAAAATCATGAAAACAAAAATTTTAATTGCAGTACTGTCAATAGGACTCTTTACAATGTCAACCGTAAAAGCCCAAGAGAAACCAAAAATGAAAGTTGAACAAATGGAAAAAGGAGCTTTTGCCTGTCCGATGCAATGTGAAGGTGAAAAAACTTACAACAAAACAGGTTCTTGTCCGAAATGCAAAATGGACTTAAAAAAAGTGGAAAATGATAAAAAACCAGCATGTTGTGCAGGAATGAAAAAGGAATGTGACGAGAACCATGATAAAATGGATAAAGCCTATTCTTGTCCAATGCATTCCGATATTAAAAGCGACAAACCAGGCGCTTGTTCAAAATGCGGAATGGATCTCAAAGAAAAAAAGATGGAGATGAAAAAAGAAAAATAAACTTAATTAAAAAGTGCTGATTTTAAGAAAAAGGAATGAATGGGAATCTATATAAATTTTCATTCCTTTTCTTATTGAAGCAAAAAATTTAAGGAACTATAATGCCAATCAAAGTACTTTTAAAAACAACATCTAATTATGAAGCACACCTATAAAATATCCGGAATGACCTGCAATGGTTGCAGAACCAATGCTGAAAATACCTTAAATACTATAAAAGGTGTAGTAAAAGCTACCGTTAATTTAGAGGAAGGAAAAGCGGAAGTTGAAATGGAAAACCATATTTCAACAGAAACTTTTCAACAAGAATTTTTAAAAGACGGATTGCATTATTCCATTGCTGATTATGATCCAAACAGTTCCCACGAAATACCGGAAAAACCAATCGCCATAAAAGACGGAAACGGTGTGTTTTACTGTCCGATGCATTGTGAAGGTGAAAAAACATACGACAAGGCCGGCGATTGCCCCGTTTGCGGGATGGACTTGATTGAACAGCCAAAAGCCAATCAGACAACACAATATACTTGTCCGATGCATCCAGAAATTATAAGCGATGAATCAGGTTCATGTCCAATTTGCGGAATGGATTTGGTGCCAAAGGAGCCAACAGAAAGCGAAGAGGATAAAACCTATCTGAAATTGCTGAAAAAAATGAAGATATCGCTCATTTTTGCCATTCCTGTGTTTATTATTTCAATGACTATGCATCTTCCTTCAAATCCGCTTATGAAGTTGATGCCCCAAATTTATTGGGATTGGTCTCAGTTTGTATTAACGCTTCCCGTAGTTTTTTACACTTGCTGGATGTTTTACGTGCGCGCCTGGAAATCGATCATTACCTGGAATTTAAATATGTTTACGTTGGTTGGAATTGGCACAGCAGCGGCTTTTTTATTCAGCATTGTCGGACTTTTAATCCCCAATGTTTTTCCGCAGGAATTTAAAAGTGACATGGGTGGCGTAGACTTATATTTTGAAGCAACAGCCGTTATTTTAACGTTGGTGTTGTTAGGACAATTGCTGGAAGCCCGTGCGCATAGCAAAACCAGTGGCGCCATCAAAGAATTGCTGAAACTGGCGCCTTCAGAAGCAACTTTGGTTATTAACGGGCAGGATAAAATTGTATCGATAAATTCAATAAAAAAAGACGATTTATTGCGTGTAAAACCGGGAGAAAAAATTCCTGTTGATGGTGTAATTGTTGAAGGAAACAGCAGCATTGATGAATCCATGATTTCCGGAGAACCAATTCCTGTTGACAAAAATGTGAATGATAAAGTTAGTTCGGGAACTATCAACGGCACAAAATCATTTGTGATGAAAGCGGAACGCGTGGGTTCAGAAACCCTTTTGTCACAAATTATTAAAATGGTGAGCGATGCAAGTCGGTCAAGAGCGCCGATCCAAAAATTGGCGGATACCATCTCAAAATACTTTGTGCCTATTGTTGTTGGTGTTTCCATTATGACGTTTATTGTTTGGGCCTATTTCGGACCAAAACCTGATGCTTTGGTTTATGCTTTTGTGAATGCCGTTGCGGTATTGATTATTGCTTGTCCGTGCGCCTTGGGATTGGCAACGCCCATGTCGGTGATGGTTGGTGTTGGCAAAGGAGCCCAAAGCGGCATCTTGATTAAAAATGCCGAAGCGCTTGAAACAATGAACAAAGTAAATGTTTTAATAACCGACAAAACAGGAACTCTTACTGAAGGAAAACCTTCCGTGGAGAAAGTGGTTGCTTTGGAAGGAGATTCAAATGATTTGTTACAACAAATCGCTTCTTTAAACCAATACAGCGAACATCCATTGGCGCAAGCCGTTGTGAATTACGCCAAAGAGAAGAAAACAGCACTGACTAAAGTTGATGATTTTGAGGCGTTAGCCGGAATGGGTGTTACGGGTACCGTTGCAGGAACCAAAGTTGCTTTGGGCAACAGAAAATTGATGGAAAAAATAAATGGTTTGGTATCAGCAGATTTAGAAACTCAAATTTTAGCCGAACAGAAATTGGGCAAAACAGTTTCTTATATTGTTGTTGATCAAAAAGCTTTAGGTTATGTGATTATCACAGATGCCATCAAATTAACAAGCGCCACCGCCATTAAAACTCTAATGGATCAGGGTATTGAAGTGATTATGTTAACTGGCGACAATGAAAATACAGCAAAAGCTGTTGCCGATGAATTGCATTTAACCAACTTTAAAGCAGGATTGTTACCGGAAGATAAACTGGAATTTATTAAAAAATTACAGGCGGAAGGCAAAATAGTCGCGATGGCTGGCGACGGTATCAATGATGCGCCTGCGCTTGCCCAATCAAATGTGGGTATTGCTATGGGAACAGGAACCGACGTTGCTATAGAAAGTGCCGCAATCACCTTGGTAAAGGGCGATTTGCAAGGGATTGTAAAAGCAAAAAATTTAAGTCACGCCGTGATGAAAAACATCAAACAAAATCTGTTTTTCTCCTTTGTTTATAATGTATTGGGCGTACCAATTGCCGCTGGCGTTTTATTCCCAATATTTGGATTGCTATTGTCGCCCATTTTTGCCGCATTAGCGATGAGTTTTAGTTCTGTTTCAGTGATTGCAAATGCTTTGCGTTTAAGAAATTTGAAACTTGATAGATAGCTGTGCTTATTTGGCAAATATTTTAAGACACGATTGCTATAATTGAAAAAACACTTTCCGAGAAAATGGAAAGTGTTTTTTTTAATTATTTATATGACAGAACGTGTCCTATTCTCTAATTTTGTGCCTTACAAATTATCCACCAGCCAATTCCCAACTTCGCTTGTTTTATAAGCTTTATTTTTGCCTGATAAATCTTCCGTAACAATTCCTTGCTCCAAAGATTTATTCACCACATTTCTTATAGCCTCCGCTTCTTCTTTTAGTTTAAAAGTATCTTCAAACATCATAGCGGCCGATAAAACAGTGGCCAGCGGATTTGCTATATCCAAGCCTGTTGCCTGCGGATAAGAACCATGGATTGGTTCATATAAAGCATTTTCTTCCCCTACGGATGCTGACGGCATCAAGCCCATAGAGCCCGAAATTACCGAAGCTTCATCGGTTAAAATATCTCCAAATAAATTTTCGGTAATCAACACATCATAAGAATTTGGCCATTGCACCAAACGCATCGCAACTGCATCAACAAATTCGTAAGAAACGGTAACTTCCGGATAATCTTTTTCCATTCTTTGCACGGTTTCTCTCCACAATCTTGAGGTTTCCAAAACATTTGCCTTGTCCACGCAACACAATTTTTTAGTGCGTGTCATTGCCAATTCAAAGCCTTTTTTAGCCAAACGAATGACTTCTTCTCTTGTATAAGTACAAGTGTCAAATGCGGTTTCTCCGCCATCTTTTCTTCCTTTTTCACCAAAATAAATACCACCGGTTAATTCACGCAGAAAAACCAAATCGGTTCCTTCAATGCGTTCTCTTTTTAAAGGAGAATTGTCTATCAATGAAGGAAAAGTAAATGTTGGTCTGACATTCGCGAACAGCCCCAATTTTTTACGCATTTTAAGCAAGCCTTGTTCCGGACGCACTTTTGCGGAAGGATCATTGTCATATTTCGGATGACCGACGGCTCCAAAAAGCACCACATCGGCGCTTAAGCAAATTTCATGGGTTTCATCGGGATATGGGTCGCCTACGGCATCAATAGCCGCAGCACCGGTAAGTGCAGGTTTCCAGATTATTTCGTGGTTAAATTTAACTGCCACCGCGTCACAAACTTTTACGGCTTGCGCTATTACTTCCGGACCAATTCCGTCACCGGCTAAAAGTGCTATTGTCAATTTCATAAATAGATCTTTATTTTTTTAAAAATTATAAATTTTGGATTTTAGATTTTTGGATTATCTAAATGCAAAGTGCGCTAAAAAAACCATTATCAATTTGAATTATTCATCATTAATTATTCATTAACTCGCGTTAAGGATAGAGCGGTCTGTTTGAGCAATTTTTAGCGATATTTCATCGCTAAAAATTGCGAGTAGCGATAGCCTGACCCGCAGGGAAACGCCCAAATTTTTATTATTTTAAATATTCAACATTTTTTGAGTGGCTTTAATTGCAGATACCGTTTGGTCTGAATCCAATCCTCTTGTAATAAATCTTTTTTCCTCATTTTGCCAGGTGATAATGGTTTCACACAAGGCATCGGAGTTGCTTCCAGGCGGAATCCTAACGGCATAATCCACCAATTTTGGCAATGTTTTTTTCTTTTTTTTGTATATTTTGTGCAAGGCATTCATAAACGCATCAAACTGTCCGTCGCCATAAGCGTGTTCCTCGTACAAATTTCCGTCCATTTTTACGGCAATTGTTGTGGAAGGTTTTAGGCCTTTGGAGTGCGTTAAAACATAGGATTCAACAACGATTTTTTCCTGATACAAATTGCTGTTCAGCACATCGGAGATGATATATGGCAAATCTTCCTTAGAAACCAGTTCCTTTTGGTCGCCCAGTTCTATAATACGCTGAGTTACTTTTTTTAAATCTTCCTGATTCAATTCCAGCCCTAGTTCTTGCAGGTTTTTCTCAATATTTGCTTTCCCTGAAGTTTTGCCTAAAGCATAAGAGCGTTTTCTTCCGAAGCGCTCAGGCAACAAATCGTTGAAATATAAATTATTTTTATTGTCGCCATCGGCGTGAATTCCGGCAGTTTGGGTGAATACATTTTCACCGACAATTGGCTTGTTTGCAGGAACCCTGATGCCCGAAAATGCTTCTATCAGTTTGCTTACTGAGTATAAAGAGGTTTCTTTTACAGAAATTTCAACTTCATTTTTATAGAAGTCGTTGATAACCGCAACAACACTTGCCAATGGCGCATTTCCTGCGCGCTCCCCCATTCCGTTCACGGTAATGTGCAATCCTTTTGCGCCTGCATTAATGGCTTCCATAACGTTTGCCACGCTCAAATCGTAATCGTTGTGTGCGTGAAAATCGAAATGTAAATCGGGATATTTAGTGGTTATTTCTGAAAAATACTGATAGGTTTCTTTTGGGGTTAAAACGCCAAGTGTATCAGGCAATAAGATTCTGGCAATTGGTTGAGTCGCTAAAAACGCCAAATATTGAAAAACATATTCAAGGGAATTTCTCATTCCGTTGCTCCAGTCTTCTAAATACACATTGGTGGCGATTCCTTCTTTTTGCGCCAACTCAATAGTTTGTTTTATTTCAGAAAAATGTTGCTCGGGTGTTTTTTTAAGTTGATGTGTTAAGTGATTCAAAGAACCTTTGGTTAATAAATTTTGAACCTTTGCTCCTGCTTTCTTCATCCAATCTATTGATTGTCCGCCATCAACAAAAGTAAGCACTTCAACTTTATCAATAAATCCATGTTTATTTGCCCAATCAGTAATGTTTTTTACCGCCTGAAATTCGCCTTCCGAAACTCTTGCGGAGGCAATTTCAATTCTGTCTACATGAAGTTCTTCCAGTAAAAGCTTTGCAATAGTCAACTTTTCTGCTGCTGAAAATGAGACTCCGGAGGTTTGTTCACCATCACGAAGTGTGGTATCCATGATTTCAATTTTTCTTTTTTTCATGTTATATAATATTTATTGTAATTTCTTCCTTTTGAAAGAATAACAATCAGATATTCAATTTGGACAATAAATTATAATTTTAAAAAGGTCTTGCTTCCGCAAATTCCTGAATTTCCGAATTCATTTTAGTTAAATAATCTATGTCATCATAGCCATTTAGCATGTTTTCCTTTTTGTAGGAATTAATTTCAAATGATTCTTGCTCACAACTTTCCAACAAAGTAATGGTTTGTTTTGGCAAATTTATTTCGATTTCCGTATTTGGATTTGCTTTAATTGCCGCAAAAATTTTATCTAAAAATTCAGCGCTCACCTGTACTGGCAAAACACCAATATTCAAACAATTTCCCCTAAAAATATCAGCAAAAAAACTTGAAACCACACATCTGAATCCGTAATCATAAACAGCCCATACTGCGTGTTCCCTAGAAGAACCAGAGCCGAAATTTTTACCGCCCACCAATATTTTTCCTTTATAAATAGGATTGTTAAACACAAAATCTACTTTTGGTGTATTGTCTGAGTTGTATCTCCAATCCCTGAAAAGATTGTCGCCAAAACCAACACGCTCCGTCGCCTTTAAAAAACGTGCCGGAATAATTTGGTCGGTATCCACATTTTCAATTGGTAAAGGCACTGCGGTGCTTTTTAATATTTCAAATTTATCGTAAGCCATTGTTTATTTTGTTGTAAGTTGTGAGTTATTATTATCTATTATGGGTGGTTTGTGAATGAAAAACACACCCCTAAGGGGAATATTAATTATTCATTGTTAACTATTGATTAACAAAGTTCTTGGATCCGTTAAAAAGCCGGTAACCGCGGTTGCTGCTGCCACTAGCGGACTTGCCAACATGGTTCTGGAACCGGGACCTTGGCGTCCTTCAAAATTTCTGTTTGAAGTGCTCACGGCCAATTTTCCGGTAGGTACTTTATCATCATTCATTGCCAAACAGGCAGAACATCCAGGTTCACGCAATTCAAAACCGGCTGCGGTGATGATATCCAAAATTCCTTCCTCTTTTATCTGGGCTTCAACAACGTGAGAGCCAGGAACCAACCAAGCAGTAATATGATCGGCTTTTTTTCTACCTTTTACAATAGAAGCAAATGCCCTAAAATCTTCAATTCTTCCGTTGGTGCAACTTCCCAAAAACACAAAATCCACTTTTTTACCTATCATCTTGTCGCCTTCATTAAATCCCATATATTCAAGAGATTTTCTGTAAGAGGCAACACCGCCTTCAACTGATTCCGCTTTTGGAATATAGTTGGAAATGCTTGTTCCCATTCCGGGATTTGTTCCATAAGTAATCATCGGTTCAATATCACTTGCCAAAAAATTTATTTCTTTATCGAAAACAGCATCTTCATCCGTTTTTAACGTTTCCCAATAATTCATTGCTTTATTCCAATCTTCTCCTTTTGGCGCAAACAAACGTCCTTCCACATAATTGAAAGTTTTTTCATCTGGCGCAATAATGCCGCCACGAGCTCCCATTTCAATACTTAAATTACAAACGGTCATTCGGCCTTCCATACTCATATTTTTAAAAACATCACCAGCATATTCCACAAAATAACCTGTGGCGCCTGATGCTGAAAGTTTAGAAATCATAAACAAAGCCACATCTTTAGGCGTAACCCCAAAACCTAATTTTCCGTTTACATTTATCCGCATTTTTTTTGGTTTCGGCTGCATAATGCATTGTGAAGATAGCACCATTTCAACTTCCGAAGTTCCAATACCAAAAGCAACTGCGCCAAAAGCACCGTGCGTAGAAGTATGTGAATCTCCGCAAACAATGGTTGCACCAGGTAATGTAATTCCGTTTTCAGGTCCAATAACGTGCACAATTCCGTTTTTTTGATGGCCTAATCCCCAATGAACAATTCCATATTCCGCAGCATTTTGTTCCAATGCTTTTAACTGATTGACAGATAATGGGTCTTGAACCGGCAAATGTTGATTTATTGTAGGCGTGTTATGGTCGGCTGTAGCGAAGGTTCGGTTAGGATACAAAACGGTGTTATTTCTGCTTTTCAATCCCAAAAATGCAACCGGACTTGTAACTTCATGAATCAAATGGCGGTCGATAAACAAAACATCCGGCCCGTCGTTAATTTTTCTGATTACGTGTGAATCCCAAACTTTATCAAATAATGTAGTACTCATTTTTACTGTTTTTTTAGTCTATTTCTTTTTTGCAACTATGTTAAATGGTTATGGTTGCAAGAACGGGTGCAAATTTATAAAAAACTATAAAAATGTCAATTTGATTATTTATGAACTACGATACCCAAACTGCTTTTAATTGCTTATAAAATTGATTTTACAGATTTATGATTTTGCAGAAATTTTTTGTTTCAATTTTATTTTTTTTGACGGCTAATTGCATTGAAGCTGGCGTTATTTTTTGTAATTGACTATTTTATAAATTTTATAAGACAATAAGATAGATTTTTAGCTATCATTTAATTTTAAATCAGTTTTTACAAATTATTCGCAGTATTTATTTCTCTTTTGATTTTTGAAAAATGTTTTTTTTATTCACCAATTTGGCAAAAATCACGACGTATTTTCTAAATGCTATTCCTTTTTAAGGATAAATTACTACGATATCCAAAAAACTTAGCGTGTATTTATTTACAAATTTTATAACAATTATTGCTAAAATGAGACACATATAGTCATATTCATCCAATCCATTTCCCCGCTTTTAATTGTTTTCTCAATTAAAATCAATCACGATAATATTGCTTTCAATTGCTGAAATTCTTATCTTTAAGTTGAAATTAACAAAAACGCCATGAAATTAATTTTTGAATTTTTTATTTTCATGCTTCTTATTTCCTGTGAACAAAAAATACCTCCAAAAATTGTTCAGCTTCCTAAAATTGAAATTACGGAAGCAAGAAAAATTATTCCGGTTGATTCCACTAAAATTTTTAAAATAAAAGACTCATTGGTGATTGCTTTTTATGAAGCCAATAAAAACAATACTTTTTGGTTGATTGATCTAAATCGGAAAAATATCACGGATCTTTTCAATAACTTAGAACAAGATGGCCTGTTTAAGAAGGATTTCGACCTAAAAAAAATAGAAAATTCAGAAGAAAATATTGAAAATTTAACGGATTCAAAATTGATGGATTACGATATTTTACTGACAGAAAATTTAAGTCGTTATGTTCAAAAAGTTTCAAAAGGAAGTTTAAATCCAAATAAACTTTATAGCAATTGTGACTTAAAAGAAAACAAAATCAACTTTAAAACATTGCTGCTTAATTTTCAGAAAAAAGATTCTTTTGACTATGCCGTGAAAATGGCAGCGCCAAATCATATTGTTTACAAACGATTAAAAACAGCCCTTAAAATTATATATGCCTTACCAAAATATGATTTTAAAGATACTGAAATTAAAAACAAAATTGTTTTAAACGACACAAACGACGCTCTTGTTGAAGTTAAGAAAAAACTCATTTATTGGAAAGATTTAAAACCGTTAGACAGCCTTACCCCGATTTATGATGAAACTACCGAAACGGCGGTAAAGAAATTTCAAATGCGCCACGGACTTGGAGTAGACGGCGTTATTGGCGGCGGAACAGCAGCCGCATTAAACTTTACAAAAGAACAACGAAAACGACAAATTATTGCGAATATGGAACGATGGCGATGGTTTCCAAGAGAATTTGAGCGTGAATATTTTATAATAAATATCCCGGATTATTCCTTAAGAGTTGTTAAAAATAATGATACCATAAGAGTTCACAAGGTAATTATATGCCGACCATCGAGAGAAACACCTTTTTTATATTCCAAACTCACTCATTTGATATTTAACCCAACATGGACGGTTCCGCCAACCATTTTAAAAAAAGATGTGATGCCGGCTGCCCTAAAAAATCGAAATTATTTCAGCAATAAAAATATTACTATTTACGATTCCAATAATCGAGTGGTAAGTCCTTGGCAGTGGAAAGCCAGTAGCGCAAAATATTACAGATATGTTCAAAGTCCGGGCGAAGAAAACTCACTTGGATTGGTTAAATTTATGTTTCCAAACCGATTTACCGTATATCTTCACGACACCAATACCAAAGGTTTTTTTGAAAAAGATATTCGCGCCTTAAGTTCGGGCTGCATTCGGGTACAAAATCCGTTTGAACTGACTGAATATTTGTTGGATGATCCGGAAAATTGGAATTTAGAAAAAATTATGGAAGCCATAAATACCGCTAAAACATCACAGGTGCCAATTGA
>CAMDPE010000050.1 GCA_945903795.1 Lutibacter flavus
GGTGCCAATTAAAGTTTCCGATTTTGCTTCTTTTATCATTTTACGTGCCATCGCAACAAATTGCGGACGAATCATTGCCAGCTTAAAATTGTTTTCGATCGCCTCATTCACCAGTTCTTGCACTTTGTTTTCGGTTTCGATTTCAGAAATACCGGCTTGCTGCGCTGTTTTTAAATACGTTGAGTCTAAATATTGATTGATGTTCATTGCTTTATATTATTTTACGAAAATACTAATTTACTTAACAACTCTATCCTAATAGTGGCCAATACTTACAAAAAATCCCGCAATTGCGGGATTTTAGAATCTAAATAAATTTATTCAACCTTAAAAACAATTGGCAATCCATATTTTACACCTACAGGTTTTCCTCGTTGCATTCCCGGCGTCATTTTTGGCAATAAATTAATCACTCTTATGGCCTCTTCTTGCAATTTTTTATGAGGAGCACGCGCATTAATATCTGTAATATTCCCATTTTTGTCGATTTTAAATACCACGAAAATTTTTTGGATACTTCCTGGTGTTAAACCTAAATCGGTAGCCAATTCTATATTGAATTTTTCTGCAACAAACTTTGCAATTTGATCTGAAAAACAAGCCCTGAGTTCACTATTACTTCCCCTACAGCCAGGAAAAATAGGCACATTTTCAATCACCACAAACGCAACATCCTCCACAACTTCTTCTTCCTCCACAACCTTCACAAATTCTTTCATTTCCGTAATTTTAATGGCGTCAAGCTGATTACTTTCTGTAGATTCAATCACCGTTTCTTTAATATCAACATCATCTTCCACTTTTAATATTTTTTCAGGAAGCGCCACTTTGGTCTCTGGCTGTTCCTGAACCTCTATCGGCTTAACTTCAATCAATTTTTCATTATCATCAATATTTAATAACGTTCCGCTTATTTCCATGATTTCTCTAGGGTAAGATTTCATTGTTAAAAATTCATAGACGAGGAATAGCGAAAACACCAAACTTAGTTGAATTAAAATTCTGGAATAATTTTCTAATATTGCGTTGGGATATTTTTTGACTTGCATGAGTACCTTGTTATTGATTAAACAGGAACATTTAAATAAAACTGCTTTTAACAGCAAAAACTTATAATGCAAGAATTAAACCATAATAAATCTCTATGAAGCAATATCTTGCAAGGTATTTATCACCTTAAAGTTACAAAAATTTTAAATTAGTTACAATATTTTGCCATTAAAAAATAAGTTCAAAAAATAAATGAAAATCGCTAAGGAAAACTTGGGCGTTCCCACCGAAAAGGCGGTCGTGCTTTGCGCTGCAAACTTTTTCGCCAAATAAGCTCAAAAAGGTTTTCCGCTGCAAACAAGGTTCACTGAACTCCTATAAAAAATAATAAGTAGGTGAAGTAATCACTAACGCAGCTCGAATAAAAAATGAAAAGTTGGGTCCAATTGAAATCCATTCACAAAACTAAATTTTTCATCTTTCAAACTTTGTTTACTTTTGTCCTATGATAATTACCGATACGCACACGCATTTGTACAGCGAACAATTTGATGCCGACAGAAATGAAATGATTCAGCGAGCCATTAACGCCGGTGTTTCTCGTTTTTTTGTTCCCGCCATTGATTCGACCTATTTAAATGCCATGTTGGATTTAGAGCAATCTTTTCCCGAAAATATCTTTTTAATGATGGGTTTGCATCCAACGCATGTTAAAGAAAATTTTGAAGAAGAGTTGGCTTTTGTAAAACATTGGTTAGATAAACGAAATTTTTATGCCGTTGGCGAAATTGGAATCGATTTGTTTTGGGATAAAACTTTGTTAAAAGAGCAACAAATTGCTTTCAAAACACAAATTGCCTGGGCCAAAGAAAAAAATATGCCCATCGTAATTCATTGCCGAGATGCTTTTGATGAAATTTTTGAAATATTGGAAGAAGTAAATGACGACCAACTTTTTGGAATTTTTCATTGTTTTAGCGGAAATTTAGAACAGGCAAAAAAAGCTATTTCCTACAATATGAAACTGGGCATTGGCGGCGTGGTCACCTTTAAAAACGGAAAAATAGACCAGTTTTTGAATGAAATTGCGCTAGAACATATTGTTTTGGAAACCGATTCGCCATATTTGGCACCAGCGCCTTTCAGAGGGAAAAGAAACGAAAGCGGTTATATTACAAAAGTATTGGATAAATTGGCTGAAATTTATAACCTGACTTCAGAAGAAATTGCAGAAATAACCACTCAAAACTCAAAAAACGTTTTTGGAATCTAGTCAAACCGCCTATTATAAAACGCCCATTGGAACCGCAAAAATTGTGGGTGACGAAAACGGTATCAGTGCTGTTACTGTAATTGATGAATCCTTGGAAACATCAGCAAAAATTCCTAAAATTTTAAAGGATTGTGTGCAACAATTGGATGAATACTTTAGCGGCACGCGAAAACAATTCGATTTAAAACTAAATCCGCAAGGAACCGATTTTCAAAAACGGGTTTGGAAAGAATTATTGTTGGTTTCTTATGGAAAAACAAGAACTTATTTGGAACAGTCAAAACAATTGGGTGATGTAAAAGCCATCAGGGCGGTGGCTTCTGCAAATGGCAAAAACCCAATTTGGATTATCATTCCTTGTCATAGAATTATTGGAAGTGACGGGTCGCTAACTGGTTATGCCGGAGGAATATGGCGCAAAAAATGGTTATTGGAACACGAAAGCCCATCAACACAACAGTCATTATTTTAAAAGTTTAGCAATTTCTTTCAATTTTTGATACTATATTTGATCTTGAATTTAAAATTTGAACTTTGAAAAAAATTACCTTATCAGCGCTCTTATTTATTGTCAGCATTTCTCTTTTTGCGCAAGAAAATGAATTAAAACAAAATGAATTAAAAATTAACATGTCCAATTTAATTGGCTTTAAATGGTTTGATGTAAGCTATGAACGCCTTTTAAACGAAGAGGCTTCCATTGGTGTTGGAACTCTTTTTAGCCTTGACAATGAAAGTGAAGGATTGGATGAATACCGAACTTTTTCCATCACACCGTATTACCGACAGTTTTTTTCAAGCAAATACGCCCAGGGATTTTTTGTGGAAGCTTTTACCATGCTTCATTCGGGAAAAGATTACACATACAATTATGTTTACGAAGATTTCCCTCCGTACAGCACCATTGAATATACTACTGAAGATAAATACACCGATTTGGCTGTTGGGATTTCAGTTGGCGGAAAATGGGTGACCAAAAGAGGTTTTGTTGCGGAAGTTTATGCCGGTATTGGACGAGATTTGTTAAATCAAAGTGACATTGAAGTTGTGGGTCGCGGAGGCGTTTCAATCGGTTACCGGTTTCAATAAAAATTTATAAAAATAAAAAACGCCATAATTATTTTAACTATGGCGTTTTTTTATAGCTAATTATTTTTTTAGCTTACATTTTCATTAGCCATTTTTTAACATCAACTTCTTCTTTAATAATATCGCGAAGTTCTGAGATTTTCACACGATTCTGGGCCATCGTATCTCTGTAACGAATGGTTACTGTGTCATTTTCCAAGGTTTCATGGTCAACGGTAATACAAAATGGTGTTCCAACGGCATCTTGCCTTCTGTATCTTCGGCCCACGGCATCTTTTTCATCATAATCCACACTAAAATCCCATTTTAAATCGTCCATAATTTTACTGGCAATTTCAGGTAAACCGTCTTTTTTAACCAAAGGCAGAATCGCTGCTTTTGTTGGCGCCAACACTGCAGGCAACCTTAAAACGGTTCTGGTGGTTCCGTTTTCCAACTCTTCTTCCTGTAAAGAATTGGAAAAAACTGCCAAAAACATTCGATCCAATCCAACAGAAGTTTCCACCACATAAGGCACGTAATGTTCATTGAGTTCAGGATCAAAATACTGTAATTTTTTGCCCGAAAATTTTTCGTGACTCGATAAATCAAAGTCGGTTCGCGAATGAATTCCTTCCAATTCTTTAAATCCGAAGGGAAATTTAAATTCTATATCTGCGGCGGCATCAGCATAATGCGCCAACTTATCGTGGTCGTGAAAACGGTAGTTTTCCTTACCCAAACCTAAAGATAAATGCCATTTTAAACGGGCTTGTTTCCATTCTTCATACCATTCTTTTTGGGTTCCCGGACGTACAAAAAATTGCATTTCCATTTGTTCAAATTCTCGCATACGGAAAATAAACTGACGCGCCACAATTTCATTTCTGAAGGCTTTTCCTGTTTGTGCAATTCCGAAAGGAATTTTCATTCGTCCAGATTTTTGCACATTCGAGAAATTCACAAAAATTCCCTGAGCAGTTTCCGGGCGTAAATATAAATCCATGGAAGCATCAGCAGAAGCGCCTATTTTGGTGCCAAACATTAAGTTGAATTGTTTCACTTCTGTCCAGTTTTTTGAACCTGACAACGGACAAACAATCTCCAATTCTTCAATAAGGGCTTTTACGTCGGCCAAATTTTCTTCACCCAAAGATTTTCCCATTCGTTTTAAAATGGCTTCGCCTTTTGTTTTATATCCCAATACTCTTTCGTTGGTCGCCAAAAATTGTTCTTTATCAAAAGTGTCTCCAAAACGTTTTGCCGCTTTTTCAACCTCCTTTTCAATTTTATCATCCAATTTGGCCACATAATCTTCAATTAAAACATCGGCTCGATATCTTTTTTTGGAATCTTTATTGTCGATTAAAGGATCGTTAAAAGCATCAACATGGCCGGAAGCTTTCCAAGTGGTTGGGTGCATAAAAATTGCGGCATCCAAACCAACAATATTTTCATGCATCTGCACCATGGCTTTCCACCAATATTCCCTTATATTTTTCTTTAATTCTACGCCGTTTTGAGCATAATCATAAACTGCGCTTAAACCATCATAAATTTCACTGGACTGAAATACAAAACCGTATTCCTTCGCATGTGAAACTACTTTTTTAAATTGATCATCTTGATTTGCCATGCTGCAAAAATAGGAAAGCTTTTAACACTAAAAAATAAAAAGGTGGAAATAGCCTAAACTATTTCCACCCATTAAATATTAAATAATCTTGATTTGGTTTACTTTTTTACTTCAACACAAATTTGGTTGCTCCAACAAATTTATCATCAATATAAATATTTACGGTATAAACACCAGCTTTCATAAGATCTCTGTTCACTTCAACCAACGAAATTAAGTCAATGGCTTCATTCATATAATTTACCATAGAAAGATCACTGTAACTTACCTGCGTGTTATCAGAAAGCGTGAACTCACCTTTTGATGACATTGTTTTTCCTGAAGCATCAACTATTTGGATATAAACTTGGCGGTCACCTTTTTCGGCGATTTCATTTTTAACAATGGTCAAATTAATGCGAAGCGCATCTGTATTGTTTGCCCGAGAAGTTTCTATCAACTTTCCATTATTCCGTTCCTTCATTGCAATAACCTTTGCCGTGCTTATCTTCAACTCAGAACCAATTGCTACTTTTTGGGCCAAGGTTAAATTTTGTGTTGTTAACGTGTCATTTTTAGCTATTTGCCTTGTGATTACAACTTTGGCACTATCCAAGTTGGTTGTTAGCAACTGATTTGAACTTGTTAACGACTCGTTTAACAAAAATAATTTTTTGTTAGATTCCTCCAATTTAGAAATTTGACCTTTGTAACGGCGCAACATACTGTAATTTACAACTTTCAAATCTTTAATTGAATCTCTTAGCGCAATGATTCTGTCTCTTTCAATGATCAATTCTCCAGACATGGATGTTTTTTCAGCAATTGCGTCTTCATATCTCACAATCATACTGTCCAAATTTTGCTCTATTTCAAGTTTTTCCACTTCAATGGCATCAGTTAACTTTTTATGTTCTGAGCTGGTATAAAAAGTATATGCCAAAGCACCTAATAATAAAACCGCTAAAACTATGATTATTAGCTTGGTATTTGATTTTTTATTTTCTTCCATCATTTAAATATTTATTTTATTGTTATGAAACGCAAATTTACAAAATAAATTATGTGTAACTCACTTTTTTTGAAGTGATTGCCAATGCTATTGCTAAAAAATTATGAAAAATCTATATATTTTTCTCGCTTTTGATGACATCTTAAATTTATTTAAATAAAATATGTATATTTAAATAAAAGATTTGCTTTGAAAATTTTTAAAGATGTTTTTGCCATTTTTTTCCCTGAGGCTTGTTTAGGCTGCGGTGACTATTTGGCAAGCCATGAATCTATTATTTGTTTAACCTGCCGGCATGATTTGCCATTAACAAATTTCAGTTTTGAAGAAAATAATTTAATTGAAAAATCATTTTACGGAAGAATTCCTCTCGAAAACGCTACTTCTTTATTTTATTTCTTCAAAAAAGGAAACGTGCAGCATTTAATTCATCAACTTAAATATAATAAACAACAACAAGTTGGAACTTTTATTGGAGATTGGCTAGGAGAGCAACTTATTGAAAGTCATCGTTTTGAAACAATAGATTGTATTATACCTGTTCCTCTTCATCCTAAAAAACTTAAAAAGCGAGGCTACAATCAGGTAACCACTTTTGGGGAAAGCCTGGCTGAAAAATTGGCGGTTCCTTATTATTCGACTATCTTAAATAGGGTTTCTTCTACAAAAACACAAACTAAAAAAATGCGTTTGGAACGTTGGAAAAATGTACAGGAGTTATTTCATGTCAATAACAATACTGCCTTAGAAAATAAACATATCCTTTTAATTGATGATGTAATCACAACCGGAGCAACCCTTGAAGCCTGCTATGATGCGCTTAGCCATACAAAAAATTTAAAAATAAGCATTGCATGCATGGCTTACACAAAATAAAACTGTTACTATAAAACGGCAACTAACTTTAATGCGTTTTTTTAATAAAATAATTGTTATTTTGTATTTTTTAATAAAACAAACATGAGGAATTCTTTATTTAAGTTTTTATTGGTTTTAATGATAGCGAGTTCGTTTTTTGATTGTGCCAGAAGAGGTACGCCAACCGGCGGATTAAAAGACACAATTCCTCCGGTATTGATTAAGGCGATTCCTGCGGTTGAAACTATTAATTTTAAGGAAAAACAAATCAAAATATATTTTGATGAATATATTAAACTAAAAGACGTTAACCAAAAATTGGTGATTTCTCCTCCCCAAAAAACCGACCCAATTCTTACGCCGGTTGGTACTGCAAGTAAATTCATCACCATAAAAATACTTGATACTTTAGATGCAAATACTACCTACTCATTTAATTTTGGAAACAGTATTGTTGACAATAATGAGGAAAATAAATTGGAAAACTTTAAATACGTTTTTTCAACAGGAACTTATATTGATTCACTTAATGTGGCGGGAGAAGTGACTGACCCAATGGAAAAAAAAATAGTAAAGGGAATTGATGTGATGCTTTATGAATATAACGCTTCCTTTACCGATTCCGTTATTTACAAACAAAAACCAAGATATATTGGAAATACTTTAGACAGTACCTTGTTTGAATTAACCAATTTACGCGCTGGAAAATATTTGCTTATTGCACTAAAAGATGGTAATAATAACAAAATTTACAACCCGGAAATTGATAAAATCGGATTTATAAAAGATACAATTGTATTGCCAACAGATCAAAAATATAATTTTACCATTTTTAAAGAAGTCCCAAAATTAAAGGTATTTAGGCCTAAAGAAGTTAGTAAAGGCCGCATTCAATTTGGATTTGAAGGCAATGCCTCCGATTTAAATATTGAACTTTTAACACAAAAACCAGCGAATTTTAAGTCGCAAATTGTTTTTGAAAAAGATAAAGATACCCTCAATTATTGGTACACACCTTTTGAAGTGGACTCTTTAAATTTCTTGGTTTCAAAAAGTGATTATGCGGAAAAGTTTACTTTAAGACCAAGAAACACAAAAATTGATTCCCTTAAGATTTCTCAAAACGCATCCGGAACCTTGCATTTAACAGATACTTTCGCCCTTGAAACAAATACACCTATTATGAATTTTGACAGGTCAATGATAAAAATAACTGATAAAGACTCAATCTTAGTTGATTTTAAGGAAACCTTATCAAAATCCAAAACAAAATTAACACTGAATTTTGACAAAAAATACAATACGGAATATAATTTTGAGTTACAGCCTAAGGCAATTACAGATATTTTTGGTTTGTCAAATGATTCAATCGTCTATAAATTAAAAACAAAAACCCCCGAAGATTATGGCATCATCAATATTGATTTTACGAGCACAAAAAACACGGGTTTAATTGTAGAATTGTTAAATGAAAAAGACGTTTTAATAAGGCTGATAAAAATAGACAAGCCCCAAAAAGTAAGCTTTAACTTGTTGTCTCCCGGAAATTATGGCGTAAGGGTTACGTTAGATGAAAATAATAATGGTATTTGGGATACGGGAAATTTCTTAGATAAAAGGCAGCCTGAAACGGTGAAATATTTCGACAAAAAAACCGAAGTAAGGGCCAATTGGGATGTAAATTTAAGGGTCAATTACGATGCTAATGGATTGTTTAGCTTAGATTAAATTTATTTACTATTGCGATTACTTAAGTTTTTATTACATTTGAAACAACTAATATTTATGTTTTTGAATAAATTTATTAAAATAATAACCCCATTACTTATTTTGTTTGTATCCTTTGGATTACAGGCTCAAAGTGAAAAGAGCCATGAAATTGGTTTTATTTCGGGTTCGGCGTCATTTACGACTGACTACGGACAGCGAAATAATTTTAAAGCCAATGTTGGTGGAAATGTTGGTATGGGTATTGGCGTAATCTACTATTTAAATTTTACAGATTATCGTTATCGTTGGAACCTGCGTACCAGTTATTTCGCAGAACATTTTCGTGTTCGCGCAGAAGCATCTTATATGTCCGCCGAATTAGAACATTTTGGAGAATATGCAGAAAGTCCGGGAGAATGGGGAGATAGATTGCGAGCGCATACCGGAAAAACATATTTGGTAAATTTAGGTGCCCAAATGGAATTTCATTTGGTTGATATTGTTGATTTTGGTTCCAGAAGAATCCCCGATTTAAAATGGTCACCTTATGTGAGTGCCGGCGCTTTTGTTGATTATTATAATCCTTCCATCACTTCTACTTACGATACAGGTAATTGGGAAGACCCTGGTGTTTTATTCCCAAAATGGGACAATAGCATAAATCCAGGCGCCTCAAAAGACGAAGCAGGTATTACCATGTCGGCAACCTTTGGTGTTGGAACACGTTATAAATTAGGTGAATATTCAGATTTACTGATAGAATCCCGCTGGCAATATTTCTTTTCTAACTATGTTGATGGATTAAACGCCAAAAATGACCCAGCCAATAAATTTAATGATTGGCTGTTATGGGTTCATATTGGTTATGTTTATTATCTAAACTAAACTTAAGGCTTGGTCTAAATCGGCCAATAAATCTTCTATATCTTCAATTCCTACGCTTAAACGTATTAACGAGTCCACCACGCCTGTTTTTTCGCGTTCCTCTTTTGGAATAGACGCATGAGTCATACTTGCAGGATGACCAGACAAAGATTCCACGCCTCCCAAAGATTCGGCCAATGTGAACAGTTTTAAGTTTTCCAGTATTTTAAAAGCGTCTTTAATGTTGTTTCCTTTGGTAACAAACGAAACCATGCCACCAAAATCTTTCATTTGCTTTTTTGCAATTTCGTGATTTGGATGATTTTCAAATCCGGGCCAATAAACTTTTTCTATTTTTGGGTGTTTTGCCAAATATTCAGCCACCGCTTTACCGTTTTCACAATGGCGTTGCATACGCACATGCAAGGTTTTTATACCTCTCAATACCAAAAAACTGTCCATTGGTCCGCAAACGGCACCACATGAATTTTGAATAAAATACAGTTTATCAGCCAGCGCTTTGTCATTCACAATTAAAGCACCCATCACCACATCCGAATGTCCGCCTAAATATTTTGTGGCAGAATGCATTACAATATCGGCACCCAAATCCAATGGGTTTTGCAAATAAGGCGTTGCGAAAGTGTTATCAACCGCCAATAAAATTTGATGTTTTTTTGCAACTGCTGAAACTGCAACAATATCAATAATGTTCATCATTGGATTGGTAGGAGTTTCAACCCAAATTAATTTTGTTTTTTTAGAAACAAATTGCTCAATATTATTGGCATTTTCCATTCCAATAAAATGAAACTTAATGCCGTAATTTTCAAATATTTTTGTGAATATTCTGTAAGAACCTCCGTATAAATCGTTGGTGGAAATAACCTCATCTCCAGGACTCAATAATTTCATCACGCAATCAATGGCTGCCAAACCCGAACCAAATGCAAGTCCGAAATTACCGTTTTCAATACTGGCAAAAGCGTTTTCAACCGCTGTACGTGTTGGATTTGCAGTTCTTGAATATTCATAACCTTTATGAACGCCCGGTGACGTTTGGGCATAGGTTGAAGTTTGATATATTGGTGGCATAACCGCTCCGGTTGAAGGGTCGTGCGCTTGGTTTCCGTGGATGGTTTTTGTGTTAAATTTCATCTGTATAAATTTTATTTTTTAGTGGCTTCACCTATCTTGCCAAGCGGCAAATTCATCGGTGTTGCTTTGCTTATTTCATTTGGCAAAAGTATCAAATTAAAGGCCATTCTCGGCAAAAATGCTGATATTCTTTGATTTTGGGTGAATCCATCACTTCAAAAATTTAAACAAATTTCATCAATTGAAGAATGATTCCAAGATGAATTCCTTCGTGATACGTGTTAAACATAATGCCGTCTTCAACAGAATTTAAGTTGATATTTACACTTGTTTTGTATTCGCTGTAATTTTTAAAAATTCCCTTGTTGTAATCTTCTTCCAACTGCAAAGGCAATTGCAAAAACTGTACTTTTATCGCTTCAAATTCTTCTTTTGAAATGGGTTGATTTGGCGCTGTTCCTTTTTGGAAATCAGCTATCATTTCATCGGAAACCAAACAAGCTAATCCCGACAATTTGTAACATAAAAGTTGTTGTGTCACCGCCAAATGTGCAATATTCCAGGCGATGTTATTTTTAAATCCCTGCGGAATTTTATTCAATTGTTCCATTGAAAGGTGTTCGGTAATTTTTAAAAGCAGTTGTCTTGTTTTAATAAGGATGTCAAAGTGTTTTTGCATGTTGTTGATTTTTTATTAATAGTTTTCAAATTTAAAGTAAAAACGCATTAATTTTACGGATTAACATCATTTAAAAAATGAAAAAAATATACCACCTAAAAACCTGCGACACCTGCAGAAGAATTTTAAAGGAAATGGACACTTCAGGCTATATTTTACAGGAAATTAAAACCGAACCCATTACCGTTAAGCAGTTGGAAGAATTGTATGCACTCACAAAAAACTATGAAGTTTTGTTTAGTCGAAGTGCAAAAAAGTATAAAGAAATGGGCTTAAAAAGTCAGCAATTAACCGAAAAAGACTACCGACAATTGATTTTGGACGAATACACTTTTTTAAAGCGTCCCGTTATTATTAACGGCAATGAAGTTTATATGGGAAATACTAAAAAAAGAGTAGATATCTTTAAGTAAATACCAATCATATCCCCTTTTCAATTCATTATAAACATTAATGAATTTCAGCAAAAATAGCAGTATTTTTTCAAAGTAAGATTTTTTAATAAAGGTAATTTGCCTGTTAAAATATTAAAGAATATTATGAGAAAAAATTTACTGTTGCTTGTTGCATTTTGCACAATTAATTTATCGTTTGGTCAATATTATATTTCATCAAGTATTGGTCAGGCCGTTGGAAGTGCCGAAGTACAATTTGGAGAAATAATTACTGCCGCTGATTCTGAAAGCTCTTATGGAAGTTATGGGGAAGGAACCAATTTTCAAATTAGAGCCGGTTACTTTTTTAACGATACTTTTGGTCTGGATTTTGGATTTGCCTATTTGCACGGCACAGACCAAACTGTTAGAATCATTGATATCCCAAATCAATCTGCTCCTTATTTATCAGTTGATGTAAATGCAAAGGCCCGAGGAAGAGCTTTTGGATTCACGCCATCTGTTGTTTATAAATTTACTAACAAATTATATGGACGTTTCGGCGCTTTAATTAAATTGGGAGGCAAAACAGAAGCTATTGTCCACAGCAGAGCTCCTTTAACAGCCGAACAAAGAGAAGGAACCGGTTTGCCTGCGGGTTCTTATTCTGATATTAATTATATTGAAGATTACCATGGCCAATTGCCGTTAGGTTTTGTGGGCGCTTTTGGCTACAAACATAACATTGGCAATAACCTTGATTTATTTGTGGAAGCAGAATATATGGGTGTTAGCGTAAAACGCAAAGATTCTGAAATTGTTGAATTGAGCGGTGGCCTTTTTTTACCTGATGGCACAGAAATAGCCGCATTTGATTTGGACAATATGCCTTCATCTTTGGTCATAGAAACTACGTATGTTGATAAATTCTCCAATGAAAACACTGTCCCTTCCATAAAATTGGCAGAAAGAGTTCCTTACTCTTCCTTTGGAATTAACTTTGGAATTACTTATGTGTTTTCAAAAAACAATAAATTTATTTTCTGATAAATAAAATTCATAAAAAAGCCGATTAAAAATTTAATTTTAATCGGCTTTTTTATTCTTTGAGTTTCTAATTGCTTGAAATCTTAATGTCTGAATTTTTAGTGATTTTATTAAAATCAGCTTCTGAAATATTTGTTTTTAATCCCAGCACCACAAAATCTTCCTCACTTTTAACTTTTAAAACAATTTCTTTTATGGCATTTTTATCCTGCAAAAAGTACAACTGAACTTTTTCCCCATTTTGTTTTATGCTGAAAATTGTTTCGTAATGTTTTTGTTTGATGAACCGCTCAAACTTTTTGTCTAAAGAAGTTGAACCCTCGGAAAAGATCATCACTTTATAATGTTTCACTTTTTTAAACAAATCTTCATATTCTCTAACATCGTCTTTTGGTATAAATAAATTCGCAATAAAAGCCGGCGAACTTATTGAAAATTCGGATTCCGCTTTATTTTCTTTATAAAAAGAATTAAACGATGATTTTGATGCACAAGAAGTTAACACAAGTGCTACCGCTAAAATTAAGAAACTGTTTTTCATAAAAAAGATGTTTAATCTATGACGAATAAACACCTTATTTGTAACATTTTACACTTCTTTACTTTGAGTCAAACTCTCCGATCTCCAATTTATTCAAATGATTAAAATTGCATCATTGCTTATTTTCGGAAATCATTTGTTTTTTTAGATAAGATTCTACGCGTAAAACTGCGTTTTCCCGAATATCTTCCCAAAATAAATTGATGTCGCCTGCATGGTAACCTTTTTTTGCCAGAACTAATAATCGGTAGGGAAAATGTGGCACGCTAACCCACAAAACACCATCTTTTACATAAACTTCCAATGCCTGTGTATATATTTTATCGTTGGTAAATAAAAATCCTTTGTGGTCTGATCGTTCAGATTCATTGCTATTGTCCCAATCAACAGGATTTGAAACTTCTGCCCCTTTGAACCATTCATTATAGGATTTTGGATAATAATTCCTTTTGAAAGTATTCCAACTAACAAAACCGCCATTTTCCATTGGATTTGTCATAATTTGAATGGTTTTAAATGTGTTTTTCTTGATGGCAATTCCGGGTAAATAAGCGGCCACCAATTTATTTTGCAATGCTTTTCCGTCGAAAAACTCTTTTAAAAGTTGTATAGCATGAGTAGTTCCTTGGCTATGAGCTGCAATTATTATTGGCCGACCATTATTATACTTTTCCAAATAGGTTTTAAAAGCTTCTTTAACATCACTGTAAGCCAAGTTCAAGGCTTCTTTTCCACCATTTTCCAGACGGGAATATGATCTTAGATGTGCTTGCCGGTAATAAGGAACATACAATTTTCCTGCGTTTAAAAATGCGGATGCCTGAAAGTAAACCGCTTTGTCTATCACCTTAATATTTTGAATGGAATCCGTAACCGGCACATTCCATCTTAAATCTTTTTTTTCAATATTTAAGGTCGGATAAATGTAAAAGATATCAGCTTCTAAACTTGTTGTGGTTGTTTGCCAATGTTTCAAATCTTCAGGATAGGAATCCGGCAAAATTGCCCAGTTTGACACATTCTCATAATTTGGAACAACCGGATGTTGTTGTGAAGAAAAAGCAGGCACTGAAACACTTTTACAACCACCTAAAACAATAATCAAAACAAAAATTAATGCTATTTTAAAACGTCTTAAATACCATTTCATATTATAACAATTTTATTTATTAGTTGGATATCAATAAGTTAAATTCACTTCTGAAAACCAAAAGGAAATTTTATTTCCAATAATCAGCTACCCAAGGTGCGGCTCGCACATAACGATACCATTTTCCTCTACCACCAACAATTGCTTTATGCGGATTGATTTCCCCATGAAAAATAATTATTTTTGAACCTTCAGGAATTATTGGTTTTTTCCAAACAGCCAAGGGAAATCGGGAAATGCAATCATATTTAAAACTTGGACACCACTCTTTAGGCCAATATTGTAATTTTCCTTTGTTATTTATGGCATGTGTTAAATATTCTTGTTCATTTCTATGTTCTTTTATAACTGAGTCAAAATTGGCGATAAAATCATCAAAAACATACCCATGTTTTCCAATATCAAATCTATAAACTGAAGAATTTCCAGTTATTCTCCAGGCTCTCCAGCTATGGTCTTTAATAATTCTAAATTCACCTTCAATGTCAAAAAAACAATCTATATTATCAACAATTACAATATCTAAATCAAGAAATAAAGCGCGTCCTTTTAATCCGTACAAATCTTCCTTTAGCGTTGTTAATTTCTTCCACATTCGCTCAGGAAGGTTTGAATTCAAATTGATTTCAGGAATTGGAAAACACTGTACATCTTCAACAATCCCGGTTTCATCATCGGTAAAACAAACCATTTTAAAATCGTAGGTTAAATTTCTTTTAACCATTGAATATAATCTATTCACGTATTCTGCCCCATATAAAGTTCCCCACTTCATACAGAAAATATAATTTGTGACTTCTTCTTTTTTATCCATTATTTTTCTAAAATATGTAAATATTCAACTGTTGAAGTTGCTTTATGATTTCTATTTTCTGTTTTATCGGCTTTAAAACGCTGATAATTGGTTGTTTTTAAACTGTATTTTCCGTAGGCTGACATCACTCTTTTCACTTCGTCTTCAGTCATTAAACCTTCATTGTTGTAACTTAAAAACAGGTATTTAAAGTTAGCATTTTTTATCAATTCCTCGAAAGAATTTTTGACTTCGTTTTTTTTGCAATAATCTGATCTATAATAGTTTCGCAAACCAGTTTTTCCCTGAGGCACAAACGAATCGTATTTTGCAATGGTGTTTAACAAATGATAATTTGACCCATATTGCCGCTCATTATAAGGCGGATCTAAATACAAAATATCACCTTTTATTTCTTTAATCAATGCGTTGCTGTCGGCATTATAAACCTGATGTTTGTTGCTGTTTAGCGTAAATAACGCAGGTTTTAAAATTAGTTCTTTTTGGGCCGATTTTTTCAGTTGTTTTAAATAAGCACCATAAACCGATGCAGTGTTTGCAACTTTATCGGCACTTTCTATTAAGGAAGCCAGTAAAAAATAGTAGTCGTCTTCCGAGATTTCTTCAGATTTTTTCCAGATTTCAATTTGCTGCCGAATGGCGTCGATTTTTTTTCCGTTAGCTGAAGAAAAATATAAGCGTCCCTCCTTCCCGTTTTCACTGTAATTTTGAAATACAAATCCTTCCGCTTCCTTTAAATTATTTAAAAAACTGATGCGTTCTTCAAACATTAATTCCTGATGGTTTCCTATGTAATTTCTGTTAAGCACATAGCTGTAAAATTCAACATCGTTGGCAATAATCTGCTTCACTAAAGGTTTGAAAGTTCGGCCAACGCTCCCGGTTCCGGCAAACAAATCGCAAAATACCAGATTCGACAAATCGCTCCCAACCGTGTTGATGATGGAATCTTTTAAAAAAGAAGAAAGCTTGTGTTTGGATCCTATATAATTCACTATTTTGATTTATGCCCTTCGACTGCTCTCAGGGTGACGATTTTAACTTTTAACATTTAATTTCCTTTTATTGCCCAAATAATATCGGCATAAACGGTGGTATTTTCAAAAGTAAAGCTGTGAAGCTTTGTCTGGTCAAAATTAAGCAAATAAGCTGAGATTGTTTCTTTAAGCCAGCCTATTTCCGATTTTAATTTCCAATGCGCACCTTCTTCTTTGTAGTTTACCAGAACAATAAAAAGCCTGTTTTTGTTATGTTTCCTTTGCTGCTGGCTCTGATTTTCATACAGCCAGGAAATTAATTCACTTTTATGTAAAATACCGTAAGGAACCGATTTTCCAAACCCTTTCGGGAAAACGGTGGTTTTATGGTCAAAAGGAATGTTTTGGATGTAAAAATCGGTAAATTTGTTATAAGAATCTAAATGCGGTTCTACGTTTTCGTGCTCACAAAAAATGCTTTCCACACCTTTTGCCGACCAAAAATTAAACCATCGGTTTAAGGCGTAATTCTTTAAATCATCATATTGGGCGTTGATTTTAAAGGCATAGTCAATGGTTGCTAAAAGCAATTCAAATGATGCTGTTTTGTAGATAAAATTGGTTTGTTTGTCAAATTCATCATCCTGCTTTCTGCCCCAAAAATAATCGAGTTTTGTCCTTTTTTTAAGTTCCTCTTCCAATAAAAGATAATTCATAGCGTAGGATTATAAAATACAGATTGCTTCGACTTGAAAAAAGTCTCGCAATGACG
>CAMDPE010000051.1 GCA_945903795.1 Lutibacter flavus
ATTATCGAATTATTGTCTTTTAACAAACAACAACAATTATGACTTCTAAAATTTTAAAATTCTCCTGCTTTCTCCTTCTTTTTTTAATTTATTTTGAAGGTTCTTCACAAGAAACAAAAAAAGAGATTGCCATTGATGACCTGATGAAATTAAAATCGGTCAGCAATCCTCAAATTAGTCCGGACGGCAAATGGATTGCCTATGTCACTTCTGAAATGGACTTAAAAAAAGACAAATCCGAAAAACAGGTATGGATGATTCCTGCTCAGGGAGGAGAAGCCATCCCGATGACTTCCAAAGAAATTTACAACGCAAGCGCGCCGCGTTGGAGTCCCGATAATAAACACCTTTCATTTCTTGCCGCCAAAGCCGAAGATAAATCGCAGGTTTGGACACTCAACAGAAATGGCGGTGATGCACAACAATTGACAAAAATTAAACAAGGGGTTTCCGGTTATGAATGGTCGCCCGACGGCAAAAGAATTTTGTTGAGTTTAAATGACCCGAAGCCAGAAGAATTAACGGCAGATAAAGAAGATGACAAAAAAGTAAAACCGGCAGTTATTGATCGCTTACAGTTTAAAAAGGATTATGAAGGTTACCTTGACCGTTACCGAACCCATCTTTATATTTTTACGCCGGGAGATTCTGTCCCTGTTCAGATCACTTCAGGAGATTTTGATGATAAAAGTCCGGTTTGGAGCCCTGACGGAAAATCCATTGCCTTTGTAAGCAACAGAACCGACAATCAGGACGGAAATTCCAATACGGATATTTGGATCGTTTCCGCGGACAATAAAGACAAAGGAAAAACTTTGCGACAAGTGACCACTAACCCAAATGCCGATAACGCTCCGGCCTGGAGTCCGGACGGGAAATATATTGTCCACACCACCATCATTGACACCAAAGCCATGTGGTATGCCACACAAAAAATGGCCATCACCCCTGCTTCTGGCGGAACGCATAAATTACTTGCAGCGGAGCTTGACCGAAATATCAATAAACCCAAATTTTCCCAGGACGGAAAATCGATTTATTTTCTGATTGAAGAAAACGGTACCAGTATTATTGGCTCGGCAGACCCATCAGGAGAAAATTTTAAAAGGGTGATTCAGGGTGATTTCAGCATTGGCGACTATTCCATAAATGGTACGTTGATCGCTCCGTTGTTGGGTAAAAGCAACCAGCCATATGAAGTATACACTTTTGAAAATAATGCCTTGAAGAAATTAACATCCGTAAATGATGAAATATTGGATAAGGCGCAAAAACCCGTTATTGAAAAGATTCATTTTAAAAGTGAAGATGGCACCGACATTGAAGGGTTTGTGGTAAAACCTATTGGATTTAACCCAAAAACAAAATACCCGGTAATTTTATGGCTTCACGGAGGGCCTGTCAGCCAATATGAGTTTGATTTTAATGAATCACCACAACTGTTTGCTGCCCAAGGCTATGTCACCCTTCTTATTAACCCAAGAGGTTCATCCGGATACGGGCAACCATTTTCTGAGGCTTTATTTGCGGATTGGGGAAACAAGGATTACCAGGATGTGATGGCCGGCGTTGATTATGCGATTGCCCAAGGCTATGCAGATCCAAACCGCTTGGGTGTTGGAGGCTGGTCATATGGGGGTATTTTGACTAATTATGTGATTACAAAAACAAATCGATTTAAGGGTGCTGTTTCGGGCGCTAGTGAGTCACTTTACCGAGCCAATTATGGTCATGACCATTATCAATTAACATGGGAACTTGAATTGGGGCTTCCTTGGGAGAATGCTGAAGTATGGGAAAAACTATCACCGTTTAATGATGTCGAAAAAATTACCACACCAACTTTGTGGATGGGCGGCAGTGATGACTGGAATGTACCTATTCTTAATTCCGAACAAATGTACCAGGCCATGAAACGTTTGGGTAGGGAAACATTATTGGTTGTTTATCCGGGAGAATCTCACGGACTAGAACGACCTTCTTTTATTAAAGACAGGTATGAAAGATATATTAAGTGGTTTGACAGCCATGTAAAATAGTGTATTTATGATTTTGTGACACTTCTAAAAGTCAAATATTACTACACATTTGACATAATTAAAAGGGTACGTTGTTTTATTATTAAAATAACATACCCTTTTTTATATTTTAAAAATAAAAAAAAATAATTATATATTCTTTTTAGAAGTATGTTTTTTTTTGTACTATTGTCAATGTTCTTACTTATTCATTAAATAGTTATTGCTATAATTAGATTTTCCTTAAGAAAAAAAAATTAAATGAACGTGGGGATATTTAACTCAGAATTCACAAATATTAATCAAACTATAATTTAAAAACAGATGTATGAAAATTAAAAACTACTTTTTTCTAGGATTATTTTTTGTCTCATCCTTATTAATCGCGTAGGAAAAGAAAATTTCCGGCGTTGTAAAAGGTGAAGATGGATTGCCATTAATGGGAGTAAATATTGTTATTGACAACACCAGTAAAGGCACTCAAACGGATTTTGACGGAAAGTATGAAATCATGGCAAGTCCGCAGGATGTATTAGTCTATTCTTTTGTAGGCTATAAAGTTATCAAAAGAACTGCTGGCCAGGAAACTATCATCAACATTGAGATGGTTTCTGATAACACTTTTGAAGAAGTTGTAGTTGTTGGTTTTGGTAAGCAATCTAAGCGCAAAGTAACAGACAATATTGCATCGGTATCTTCAAGTGACATCAATAACATTCCTATTGCCAGTGTGCAGGGAGCACTTACAGGAAAAGCTGCCGGCGTGCAAATTACGCAGATAAATGGTAAGGTAGAAGGTGGTGTTAAAATGAGAATTAGAGGGGTTTCTAGTATATCTTCCTCTCAAGAACCACTTTATGTAATTGATGGAATGCCTTTAATTAATGATGATGAAAGTGTTTCTGAAGCACCAATTAATCCTTTAATTTCATTGAATCCTAACGATATTGAATCAATACAAATTTTAAAAGACGCCTCATCTGCCGCCATTTATGGAGCCAGAGGTACAAATGGGGTTGTTTTGATCACCACCAAACAGGGGAAATCGGGGAAAACAAAGGTTTCCTTGAACACCTCTACCGGTTGGAGTGAAGCCACCAACAAAATGAAATGGTTAAATGCAGAACAATATGTGGAACTTTTTACCGAAGCCTCCACAAATAGTTATGGTGCTGAAGACACTTGGTTAACGGAAGAAGGCGGGTATTTTGACTTTATGTCGAACGGAAAAGACTGGAGAACCGGAGAAGTTGATACCGATTGGCAAGATTTGGCTTTGGTAAAAGGATCGGTTCAGGAACATAATTTTTCAATTTCCGGCGGTACTGATAAAACCTTGTTCTTTATTTCCGGCGGTTATAATGATACCCAAGGAATTGTTCGCGGGAACAGCTTAGACCGTTACTCTTTCCGAAGCAATTTAGACCATAAAATCTCAGATAAATTTAGGGTTGGAATGAATACCAGCTTAAGTAAAACAAAAATATCAAGAATAGGAACAGATAACTCTTTCTCAACACCATTACAGGCCATAGCGCAATCTCCGCTTACCCCTGCTTATTTGGATGGAGGCATTGTTCCAAACAATGAAACCAGCATTTATTATAACTTTTTAATGCAGGAATACAATGGAAACTGGAATGTGAATATTTTTAGGGTGCTGCTTAATTCCTATTTGGAATATCAAATTCTTCCGGAATTGGGTTTCAAAACTGAATTTGGCTATGACAATAACAACCAGACCGAAGAATATTTTGCAGGAAGTTTAACAGAATCAGCTTCCACCAACGGTTATGCAGATGCAAACGCCATTCAATCGGACAAATACAGCATCAGTAATTATTTTACGTATGCCCAAACTTTTAATGAAGATTACGATATTGAATTGGTGGGCGGTATGAGTTTTGAAGAAAGTTCCAGAAAAAGACAATATGTTGCGGGAACAGGCTTTCCTTCAGACGATTTACAGACAGTGGCGAGCGCTTCTGAAATCACCTCAGGGACTTCCAGCAGAACCAAATACAATTTCCTTTCTTATTTTGGAAGAGCAACCTTCTCTATTTTGGATAAATACCTGATAAAAGGAAGTTTGCGTTATGATGGATCTTCAAGATTTGGAGCTTCCAACAGGTATGGAATATTCCCTGCAGCTTCAGTAGGCTGGATTATTTCTGAAGAAGATTTCATCAAAGATTCCGAAACTATATCCTTATTAAAATTAAGAGGAAGTTATGGCGTAACAGGAAATGCCGGCATTGGTAACTTTGCAAGTCTGGGTCTTTTCGGCGGAACGGCCTATAACCAGAAATCTGGATTGTCACCGGTTCAATTGGGAAACCCAGATTTAAAATGGGAAAAAACCAACCAAGTTGATGTTGGTTTGGATTTTGGCATCTTAAACAATCGCATCAGCGGTGAAATTGATTATTATTCGAAAAAAACAAACGACCTATTGTTGAATGAACCTATCCCGGGAACGTCTGGTTATACTTCCATTACTCGTAATGTTGGATCACTTACCAATAAAGGATTTGAATTTGTTTTAAACACCAATAATGTGATGTCCAAAAACTTAACCTGGAAAACATCCCTGAACCTTTCAACTTTAGATAATGAAGTTACAGATTTACCAAGTGGCGATATTGTGGCCGGAAGAAATATTGTAAGGGAAGGTGAAACAATCTCTTCTTTTTATCTTGTGGAATATGCAGGTGTTGATCCGGCAAACGGAGATGCGTTGTTTTATAAAAATACGGTAAAAACAGATGGCAGTTTGGATAAAACCACTACAAATAATTACAATGAAGCCGAAAGAATCATTTCTGGCAGTCCATATCCAACATTCATGGCAGGACTTACCAATACGATGTCTTTTCGTAACTTTGATTTTTCTTTTACTTTTCAGGGAGAATGGGGATCATCATTGTACAATGAAGGCGGAAAATTTCAATCGGGCAATGCAAGGTATGAAGACAACCAAACTGCTGACCAGTTAGACAGATGGCAAAATCCGGGTGACATCACCATGGTGCCACAAGCCAGAATGTACAGTACAAACGGCCAACAGGCTTCAACGCGTTATTTGGAAAAGTCAGATTTTATACGATTGAGAAATTTATCATTTGGCTATACGTTTCCAAGAGAAGTTACCCAAAAATTCTCTGTTGATCGCTTAAGACTGTACTTTACCGGAATAAACTTGTTGACTTTTACAGATTACAGCGGTTATGACCCTGAGTCTTCCTATGATAACAACGGGAATTCAAATATTGAAAAGGGGATTACATTTTACTCATCTCCTCCTGCAAAAACACTTACAATTGGATTAAATATTGACCTATAAAGAAAGCATTATGAAAAAATATAACTATCTACCAATTATACTGTCACTGCTTACCCTATCATTTATAGCCTGTGATGACAATCTAAACATTGAGCCTGAACAAAACCTATCTCCTGAGGTAGCTACTGAAAGTCCGGCAAACGTTAAGAAAATTTTAAACAATATTTATACTGTGGCGCGTGATAACGGAAGTTACGGCGGTGGAATCGCATTGGCATCAGAACTTATTGGAAATAACGGCAGCCTTTCCTGGAATGGCACCTATGTTCAACCTGCAGAATATAACGAAAAAGCAATTTTATCAGACAATAGTTTTGTGGAAAGTATCTGGGTAAATGCCTATGATATCAGTAATGAAGCCAATATTGTTTTATCAAGTTTATCGGTCTTTACTGATGATAATGAAAAAGCCGTTACAGAAGGCGAAGCAAAATTCCTAAGAGGAATGGCTTATTTTGATTTGGCGAGATTGTTTTCAAAAACTTATGTACCAGGATCACAAAACAGTCAGCTTGCGGTGCCAATTTCATTAACAGCCGTATTAGACGCTTCCATCATTGAATATCCTTCAAGAAATACGCTGGAAGAAGTTTATGCTCAGGTTATTGCGGATTTAACAGACGCTTATGATTTACTTCCAGAATCTAATGACATTTACGCCACAAAATACAGCGCGGCTGCTTTATTGGCAAGGGTTTATTTGGAAATGGGAGATTATGATAATGCCCGCGCTATGTCAAATGACGTAATTAACAATAGTGGCACTGAGTTAACTGCTACTTTTGATGGTGCGTTCAACAATGGAGAGAATTCAACTGAAGACCTTTTTGCATGGCAAGTTACAAGCCAGGATGCCAGTTTAAACGATTTTAGTACGTTTTGGGGAGGTGTAGAATTTGGGGGCCGCAACGGAAACCCAGATCTTTCCATAACCTCGCAACATTTTAATATTTATGATGATTCCAATGATGAACGTTCACTTTTCTTTTATGAAACTTCAAGGGGAACTGCTACAGCCAAATGGAAAAACCAATATGGAAATATTCCATTCATCCGTTTGGCCGAAATGTATTTGATTCGTGCAGAAAGTAATTTCAGAAAATCAACAAATGTTGGAGACACACCAGTTAACGACATCAATGCGTTAAGAGACAGGTCAAATGCAAGTTCATACAATACCGTTAATTTAGCAACCATTTTAATGGAGAGAAAAAGAGAGTTGTCTTTTGAAGGATTTAGTTTATTTGACGCAAAACGTCTTGGTGAAAATATAGGAAGTATTGCTTCAAATGCCAATAGATTGATATTGCCAATTCCACTTAGGGAAACGGATGTTAATCCAAATTTAATCCAAAATGAAGGCTATTAATTAACATATAAATTAGTTTTTCATCAAAGGAGCTATGTGTTTTACTTAGCTCCTTTGTAATTTTATTCAATAATTATAAAGCGGTCTGTTTTTATAATTGACAGCATAAAATAATTGTTGTATCATTGTTTCTTTTATGATTTAATAATTCAACAGAAAACAGCAAATCAATTATATTGTCATTATTTACCCAAAAGACACCAGCGTCTAAAATTTATCATTTATGAAAAAAAACAGCATTTTCACCATTTTATTCACCGTATTTACCTTTTCTGCAATCATTTCCCAAACCCTCAAATCACCTGCCGAATTTTTGGGTTATGAATTGGGATCTCAATTTACAAGACATCATAAAGTAGTAGATTATTTCACTTATGTCAGTGAAAATTCAACAAATGTGAAACTTGAACAATATGGTATTACGAATGAAAACAGACCATTATACCTCTCTTTTATTTCTTCAGAAGAAAATATAAACAACTTAGAAAATATCAGGGAAGACAACCTAAAAAGAACAGGCATTTTAAAAGGTGATGTTGCTTCGGAAGTTGTCACAGTCTGGTTAAGTTACAACGTCCATGGAAATGAAGCATCAAGTACAGAAGCTGCCATGCAAACATTGTATGAGCTGGTTACAACTAAAAAAGACTGGCTTAAAAGCACCCTTGTCATAATTGATCCCTGCTTAAATCCGGATGGTCGCGACCGTTATGTAAACTGGTACGACCAAACTAAAAGCACGCCCTATAATGCGGATCCGAACGCTTTTGAACACAGAGAACCTTGGCCACGAGGAAGAGCCAACCATTATTTATTCGATTTAAACAGAGACTGGGCCTGGGCATCGCAAGTTGAAACGCAACAGCGTTTAAAAATATACAATAAATGGCTGCCGCAAGTACATGTTGATTTTCACGAACAAGGTTACGAAAGTCCGTATTATTTTGCGCCTGCAGCAGAACCATTTCACGAAATAATTACCGATTGGCAACGCGATTTTCAAACGCAAATTGGGAAAAATAATGCCAAATACTTTGATGAAAATGGCTGGCGGTATTTTACGAAAGAACGGTTTGATTTATTTTATCCAAGTTATGGAGACACTTATCCAACCTATTTGGGCGCCATTGGGATGACTTACGAGCAAGCAGGAATTGGTGCCGGATTAGGGGTAACCATAGAAAATAAAACTGTGCTGACCTTAAAGGACCGGATTGCCCATCATTTTACAGCAGGGATTTCAACTGTTGAAATGACTTCCAAAAACACTTCAAAATTACTTTCGGAGTTTAAAAAATTCTTTAACAACACCAAGTCTGCCAATCAAAATTATATTTTAAGAGGCGACCCCGAAAAAATTAATCAGGTAGTTGAGTTGCTGCAAAAACATGAAATTTACAGTTTCCCGGCCGATGAAATATCTATTAAAGCCTATGATTATGCTTCAAATTCCGTAAAATCCGTCCAAACCAGCAAGCGTGATTTGGTGATTCCAACCAATCAGGCCAAAGGAAAAATGGTGAAAGTTTTATTTGAAAAACAAGCAAAGCTCATAGACTCGTTAACTTACGACATTACTGCCTGGAGCATTCCTTATGCCTATGGTTTGCAGGGATACGTATCAAACGCCGCTATCGGGAATCCTAAAAATTCAACCACTGAAAAAACCATTAACAACAACGCCGCAAATACTAATACCTATGCCTATATCCATAAATGGAATGAAGTTTCTGACGCTTCTTTTTTGGGTAAATTGCTGGAAAACAAATTTAATGTCAGATTTAATAAAGCCGATTTTTCTATTGATGGCAATTCCTATAAAAAAGGAACCTTGGTGGTTATGCGCGCAGACAATGAACATCTTGAAAATTTTGATGATTTAATCACAAAGTTGGCCAATGGTTCAAATACCAAATTAACTTCAGTAACTTCAGGTTTTGTAAATTCGGGAACTGATTTTGGCTCTTCGAATTATTCGCTGATCAAACCTAAAAAAATTGCGGCCATTGCCGGTGAAGGCGTTTCTTCATTAAGTTTTGGAGAAATTTGGCACTTTTTTGAAACGCAATTAAAATATCCGTTAACCATTATCAATAATTTAAATTTAAACCGCACAAATCTTTCAACCTATGATGTACTGATTTTAACCGATGACTACAATGCCAATAAGGATGAATTGGAAACTTTAACCTCCTACGTATCAAATGGGGGAACTTTGATCGCCATTGGAAGCGCCTTAAACAGTTTTGCCGATAAAGAAGGGTTTGCATTAAAAGTAAAAAAGGACACGTTAAAAGACAAGGACAATCCAAAGCCCAATTTAATTCCCTACGACCAACTAGAACGCAATGATATTAAAACGACCATTACGGGCAGTATTTTTAAAAGCAACTTAGACAATACACATCCGTTGGCTTTTGGTTATCCTAATTTTTACCATAGCTTAAAATTAAGCGGCACTTCCTATAAATTGTTAAAAGATGGTGCCAACGTTGGTTATTTTGCGGAAAACACCACAAATATTTCGGGATTTGCAGGATCTGAAGCTTTAAAAAATGTTCCGAATTCCTTATTGTTTGGAGTTGAGCAAAAAGGGAAAGGACAAATCATTTATATGGTAGACAATCCGTTATTCCGTTCGTTCTGGCAAAACGGGAAACTATTTTTCACCAATGCCATTTTCTTAAATTAACAAAAAAAGGCGAGCTTGAGCTCGCCTTTTTATTTTTAATTGTTTAATTGTTTATTTCTTGTCGTTTTTTAACTTTTAACTTTTAACTTTTTTGTGCGTTTCCTTTCAGGTCGCGCTTTACGTTGTATCTTTTTCTGCGTTTCACTTCAAAAAAGTATGCCACTTCAATCGCTTACGCAAATTTTAAATTCAATTTTTATCTCTTTTCTTTTTCCATTGATGAAAAAGAAATCGACTTTAGGAGATTCACGAACTCAAAAAAAACAATAAAAATAGTGAGCTAAACAAAAAATCTAGTCTACTGATCTTTTTCTGTAAAATGAATTGAATTTTTTGCTCCACATCACCCAGACCGCCTTTCCCGCCGCTTCACCAACCACGAGGCTCTTTGGGTTGCTCCGTCGGCCAACGCTAAAAATTTCAATATTTTACGACGAAAAAAATCATATGACAGTTCTTCTTTGATTTGTATTCAAATTATGTTTAGAACTTTTTTTTTACTTTGAGATTTTAACTTTGAGCTTTTAATGCCAATGCGCCATCTGGCCCTATCGCTAAAAACAGCTACCAGCTGTTTTTTTTTACGCTCTGTCCCCCATTCGGGGGTTAGTGGGCTTTTAACTTTTTTCCGGTTCCCCGTACAAATCAAACTCCGTTGCTGAGGTGATTTTTATATTGGCAAATTTACCCACTTGAACGTAGTTTTCGGTGGCATCGATCAACACTTCATTGTCCACATCGGGGGAATCAAATTCTGTTCTTCCTATAAAATAATTGCCGTCTTTTCTGTCGATGATGCATTTGAACACCTTACCCACTTTTTCCTGGTTCAATTCAAAAGAAATCTGGCTTTGCAGCTCCATAATTTCGCTTACGCGTTTTTGTTTCACTTTTTCGGGAACATTGTCCTTTAAACTGGCTGCGTGTGTGTTTTCTTCGTGGGAATAGGCAAAAACACCCAAACGCTCAAAACGCATTTGGGCCACCCATTCTTTTAATTCCTGGTAAATGGCTTCCGTTTCCCCGGGATAGCCAACGATCAACGTTGTTCTGATCGCCATATCCGGAACCGATTTTCTGAACTCCGCAATTAAATTGGTTGTTTTTTCGTGGGAGGTTCCCCTGCGCATCGATTTTAAAATGTCGTCGTTGATATGCTGCAGCGGAATGTCAAGATAATTACACACCTTAGGTTCATTTTTAACAACTTCCAGTACATCCAACGGAAAGCCCGTAGGAAAAGCATAATGCAAACGAATCCATTCTATCCCGTCTATTTTCGCCAATGCGGTCAACAAATCGGCCAAAGCCCTTTTTTTATAAATATCCAGGCCGTAATAGGTCAGATCCTGCGCAATTAAAATCAGTTCCTTGATGCCTTTTTTGGCTAGTTTTGTGGCTTCAATCACCAAGTTTTCAATCGGCGTAGATACGTGTTTTCCGCGCATTAAAGGAATGGCACAAAACGAGCAAGGCCTGTCGCAGCCTTCCGCAATTTTTAAATAGGCGTAATGTGTAGGCGTAGTTGTCAATCGTTCACCGATCAACTCATGCTTGTAATCGGCATCCAACACTTTCAACAAATTTGGCAAATCGTGGGTACCAAAATATTCATCCACATTTGGAATTTCCTTTTGCAAATCGGGTTTGTAGCGCTCACTTAAACAGCCGGTCACATAAACCCTGTCAACTTCGCCCAATTCTTTTTTGTTGACGTAGTGCAAAATGGTGTTGATCGATTCTTCTTTGGCATCGCCAATAAAACCGCAGGTATTGATCACCACAATGTTTCCGTCATCATTTTCATCTTCGTGAACCACATTTTTATTGTTCGCGATCAATTGCCCCATTAGCACTTCACTATCGTAAACATTTTTTGAGCACCCTAAGGTCACCACGTTAATTTTATTTTCTTTCTTTGATTTTGTTCTCATATTCTTAATTTATGGTGTAAAAAAGCAATCTTCTTGCTTAAAATTCCAACTGCTTACACCTGCACAGTTTAATTATAATTCTTTGGAGCGATACGTTTATTGCTTGTTCTTTCATATTCATACGCCCACTGTAATAAGGATTTTTCCTGAAATGGCCTGGCTATGAACGTAAGACCTCTTGGTTTCCCGTCCTTTTGATAGCCCATTGGCACAGTCATGGCTGGGTATTTTGCCACAGCCGCATAGCCGGCGTGAAAATTATTGATGGACAATATCCCGTCGAGATTGTGCTTATTCATCGGTTCTTCAAAAAATAGTTTTCCGTTGGTACTTAAAGTATCTTTGATGCGTTCCAAATCTGCCAAACTTCCTATATCGTCCACAATGCCCTGAAACAATGCTTGTCCGTAAGGCGCACTTTTCAAACTGTCTTTTTTGTTGAATTCCATCACATCTTCCACCGATTTAACGGAAATGGTTGTGTTGGCATGATTTTGGAGATATTCAGGCAAATCCTTTTTCATATCCAAATTCAGCAAGCGAATAAATCCAGGTAAATCGATTTTTTGTTCTTCAATTTCGACAATTTCAGCGCCTTCATTTTTAAGTTTTGACAGCGCTTCCACATATAAAGAATCTTCCATTAACCCTTTAAAAGCGCCAAAGCGCTTGCCTTTTAATGAAGTATTAATTAAGTTGCCAACCGGTTCTGATTCAAGATTTACTGGTGCGCTGTCATCTTGGTCAAACCCTGTCATGGCTTCTAACATAATGGCATTGTCGATCACATTTTTGGTCATTGGTCCGGGCGTATCCAAAGTGCTTGAGATAGGAATTATCCCAGTTCTGCTTAACAGACCTACCGTTGGTTTTAATCCAACCACAGAATTTTGGCTTGAAGGAGACAAAATGGAACCGGAAGTTTCACTACCTACTGCAGCCACACAAAAATTGGCCGCAACTGCTGCCCCGCTTCCCGAACTTGAACCTCCGGTATCGAATATTCTTCTGCCATAGGGATTTAATGTTTGTCCGCCCACCGCGCTGTAACCGCTAGGACAGTCGCCACAGAAAAAGTAAGCCCATTCGCTTAAATTGGATTTTCCAAGGATTAAGGCTCCGTTATTTTTTAATTGTTTCACGATAAAAGCATCCTCTGCCATATTTTGTTGCAATACTGCAGCACCTGCCGTTGTCGGCATTCCGGCTGCATTGATATTGTCTTTTAACAATATGGGCATTCCAAAAACCGAAAATCCAAGCAACGGTTTAGGTTGTTTGTCTTTTTGTCGGGCTTCCTTTACCACATTTGGATTCAATGCAATTACCGCATTTAAGGAAAGCTTATTTTCCCGATCAAATTTTCTGATGCGGTACAGGTAAAATAACACCAATTTTTCATAGGTCAGTTTGCCTTCCGCAATATTTTTTTGCAGGGTTGGGATATTTTGTTCTAAAATTAAAGGCTTCAACGCCGTATAGGTTTCTTCAGAAAAATCTTTTAAATCGCCATTAAATGGCGCCCATAATGCAACATTGTCGATATGTTTGGAATCCAACACCTTAAATTCCCTAAAATCCTTAATGGTATCAATGCTTTGTTTGCCTATATCCTTATTTTGTGCTAATACATTACTGAGTGTACCTAAAATCAGAAAAGTAATTAAAATATAATTCTTCATATAAAAATTATTAAAATTGGATTGATGTTACTTAAAAAAAGAATCCACAAATTCAATTTTATTGAACACTTGTAAATCGTCAATTCCTTCACCAACTCCAATATATTTTACTGGAATTTGAAACTGGTCGGAAATTCCTATGACTACGCCGCCTTTGGCCGTGCCGTCCAGTTTTGTGACTGCCAGGGAAGTTACTTCTGTCGCTTTGGTGAATTGTTTGGCCTGTTCAAAAGCATTTTGACCGGTAGAGCCATCGAGCACTAGCAACACTTCGTGGGGTGCATCGGGCACCACTTTTTCCATCACCCGTTTTATTTTGGTAAGCTCATTCATCAAATTAATTTTATTGTGCAATCGGCCCGCGGTGTCTATGATTACCACATCGGCGTTTTGTGCAACGGCAGATTTCAAAGTGTCGAAAGCCACAGAAGCCGGATCACTTCCCATTTCCTGACGAACCAAAGGTACTCCAACTCTGTCGGCCCAAACCTGCAATTGGTCTATTGCGGCAGCACGAAAGGTATCCGCAGCGCCAAGCACCACTTTTTTGCCACTTTTTTTAAATTGTGACGCCAGTTTTCCGATGGTTGTTGTTTTTCCGACGCCATTCACGCCCACCACCATCATGACGTAAGGTTTTTTATCCAAAGGCGTTGTGAAATCGGTTTCATTTCCCGCATTGGTTTCTGCCAACAAGCCAGCGATTTCTTCCCTAAGGATCGAATTCAATTCGTCAGTGCCCAAATAAGTATCTTTTAACACCCTGGCTTCAATGCGTTCGATAATTTTAAGCGTGGTAAGGACTCCAACATCCGAAGAAATTAACACCTCCTCCAAATTGTCCAGTACCTGGTCATCAACCTTCGATTTTCCTGCAATTGCTTTGGACAGCTTGGAAAAGAACGTAGTTTTGGTCTTTTCCAGACCTTTATCTAAGGTTTCCTTCTTTTCTTTAGAAAATAATTTTTTGAATAAACTCATTTTTTAAAAATTACTGGGGTAAATATAAAAAAAAAACTACTCTCAAAAGATTGAAAGTAGCTCTATTCGTTAAACTATAAACAAATTGTTATTTTTTGTCCAAGAAGTCTTTTACCATTAAAGGATCCATAATAGCTTCTACAAATGTGTAAGCTCCAGTTTTAGGAGACTTTACCATTTTTATAGCTTTTGATAATCTTTTTGATCCTGTTTGTAACGATGCTACTGATTTCTTTGCCATGGCTTATATTATTTAATTTCTTTATGAACAGTCACTTTTTTCAAAATAGGATTGAATTTTTTGATTTCCATCCTGTCTGGAGTGTTCTTTTTGTTCTTTGTTGTAATATACCTTGAAGTTCCTGGCATTCCAGTACCTTTATGTTCAGTACACTCTAAAATTACCTGAATTCTATTTCCTTTTGTCTTTGCCATTTCCTAGTGATTATTTTTTGTAAAAACCTTTTTCTCTTGCATCTTTTAAAACTGCAGTGAGCCCTAATTTATTGATATTTTTTAAAGTAGAAGTGGCTATTTTTAAAACAATCCACTTGTCTTCTTCAGCAATATAAAAACGCTTTTTAATTAAATTAGCGTCAAATTTTCTTTTAGTTCTATTCAATGCGTGAGAAACATTGTTTCCTACCATTGCTTTTTTTCCAGTAAGTTCGCAAACTCTTGACATATTTCTGTACTTTTTTAGTATATTCTCAAAACGAGATGCAAAATTAAATCTTTAAACTTGAATACACAAACTTATTTTGTTAGTTTTTTAAAATTTCTTTCCGCAGCAATTCCAAAGCTTTATTTGAAGCCCTTCCAATCACTTTTTCACGAGGTTTTCCAAAGAAAAACTCTTCCGAAAAAATGGTGCTTGGCGTGGCGATGGCGATAAAAACCGTACCTACTGTTTTATCGGTATTATCTGCAGTTGGACCAGCGTTTCCAGTGGTTGCAATCGCATAATCGGTATGGTATTTCTGTTGAATTCCTAGTGCCATCGCCTCAGCAACTTGCGCACTTACTATAGTGTGTTTTGTAATTATTTTTTCATCAACAAGCAGTTCCTTAATCTTGATCATTTTGCTGTAAGCTACAATTCCTCCCACAAAATAATTGGATGCACCAGGAACAGAAGTGATTATTTTAGCAATATTTCCGCCTGTACAGCTCTCCGCTATCGCCAAGGTTTGCTTTTTTTCGGTTAACAGTTGCCCGATAACCGCTTCGATTGTTTCATTTTCATCAAAACCAACAATAATATCGGGAATTAATTTCGCCAATTTTTCCATTTCCTGAGTAATGGAGGTTTCCAACATTTCAAGAGTTGCTCCTTTAGCACTTAATCGCAAACGAACTGTGCCGAAGGAAGGCAAATAAGCCAACCTGACAAAAGAAGGCAAATTAGTTTCCCACTCTTCAATTTTTTCAGCAAGCATACTCTCTCCCATTCCGAAAGTGATGATTGTTTTATGAAGTATAAATGGCAAATTATAGGATGCCTGCAATTTTGGCAAAACGCTTTGAGTCATTAAACCCATCATTTCAAAAGGTACACCAGGCAATGAAACGACCACTTTATCATTTTGGTAAAACCACATACCCGGCGCGGTGCCAAATTCGTTTTTTAAAGGAATACAGGTTGATGGCACCAATGCCTGATTTCTGTTTACTTCGGTAAACGGATAATTAATTTTCGCAAACAGTTGTTGTATATGGCTGGAGATTTCTTCATTTAAAACCAAGAAATCGTTAAAATATTCAACCAATGTTAATTTGGTAATATCATCTTTTGTTGGACCCAACCCACCAGTAATAATCACAATATCAGCATTTGACTGCGCTTCTGTAATAGCTTTTAAAATGTGCTGCCGATCATCCTGAATAGAGGTAATTTGATATACGGAAACTCCTATTTTGTTAAGTTCTGTGGCGATCCATTTTGAATTTGAATCTAAAATTTGGCCAATTAAAATTTCATCGCCAATAGTAATTATCTCTGCTAGCATTTCTTTCACTATATTTGCGATAAATATAGGAATTAACACGCAACCTTTTAACAAAATTTGCATCTAAATTTTATATACTAAAAATTAAAAAAACCAACTACAGCGATGATTGCCCCTGATCAATTAACAGACAATGAACTTCTAGAGCAATTAGAAAATTGTTCTTTAAGTCCGGCATTATTTACCCACGAAACGATGTTAAGACTGGCCTGGATTTTAATCCAAAAACATGGATTGGATGTTGCCATTGTTAAAAACAATCATATCAAGGAAAAATACTTTAAAACGGCTTTAAGCAGCGATAAGTTCAACAAAACTTTGAGCAGGGCCTATGTGGAAATATTGCATTACTTCATAACGAAATCAAACACCAAAAATTTCGAGAAATTATTGCGTGAATTTCCACGATTAAAATTCGACTTTCAAAAATTGGTAAAAACGCATTACGGCTACAATATTTTAAAAGAGCACCGTACTGAAGAACCTAAAGATTTTAGGCCTATCATATTTTCATTTTAGGAAGTTATTTTTACTTAATTCCAAAAGCCATCAACACAAAATTTGGTATCTTTGGAAAAAGAATTTCCGTATGATTTCCCTAAATCGCTTTATCAAATCGATTGCCTTCTTGATTGTTTTGATCATCACCTCATGTGGTTCAAAAAACAAAATTTCTTCGGAAGCACAATTGCTTCGAATACGCTACATCTCAAAAGTTGACCAATCCAGCCGCAATTATTTTGTATATCTC
>CAMDPE010000052.1 GCA_945903795.1 Lutibacter flavus
GTTATAAAATATTCAGATAATGGAATTGGCACCAATCAAGAAGAATTAATTTTAAGAAATGGGCTCAAAAATGTGGAAAACCGTATAAAAGCCATAGACGGAACGGTTACTTTTGAAACAACTTTAAACAAAGGGTTTAAGGTGTCAATTATTTTTAAAAAATAACGCGAATGTTTCAAAAAGTTTTAATAGCTGAAGATATGGACTTTATTAACAGCGGAATAAGAGCTGAGCTTGCCAAATTAGAAATAAAAGAAATAGATTATACCCAATATTGTGATGAAGCATTGTTAAAATTAAAAAGTGCCCAATTAAATAATGTCCCTTTTGATTTATTAATTAGTGACTTATCTTTTAATAAAGACCATACAGTACAAAAAATAAATTCGGGCGAAGAACTTATAAGAGCGGCTAGAAAAGAATTTCCCAATTTAAAAATTGTTGTATTCTCTGTTGAAGATAAAACATATAGAATTCAAACCTTATGCAATGAAGATAAAATTAATGCCTATGTTTGGAAAAGCAGAGATGGGTTGAGAGAATTAAAAAAAGCATTACAAAGGATTTACAATTCCAACGAATTTTATATTTCTCCGCATGTAGCAGGCGCTTTATCTCAAAATGAAGCCATAGAAATTGCCGAATATGATATTTTTCTTATTAATTGTCTTGCCGAAGGATATTCTCAAGAAGAAATTAGTACTGCCTTAAAAAATAAAAATTACGCACCAACAAGTATGAGCAGCGTTGAAAAAAGATTAAAAATCTTAAAAGAATACTTTAATGCAAATAACGTAGTTCACCTTGTGTCAATCTCAAAGGATTTAGGACTTATCTAAAATATTTTTTTAAATAATTCAAACCTTACGGTAAACCGTAAGGTTTTTTGTTTTTAGAAGAATATCTTTGGAAAACGGAATTATTCAAAATATGAAGTTCCGATATTGTATAAACAGATGATTTAAAAAAAGGGAAATTGCTTAAACTCAAAGAAAATAAATCATTATTAATAAATTTAAATCTTCACAATTTATACAATAAGCAAAGCCTTACGAAACCCGTAAGGCTTTTTATTTCAAGCTATTCAATTGCTTTGGTGTTTTTTTGCATTGAGCTCAATTAAAGAAAATGAGCCAGTAAATAGCAATAACAGCTATCCGATATTCAACAATTAAAATTGTGGCAATAAATAAAAATCAAAAAAAATATGACCTATAATTTAAAGGTAATCACTGGCAATTTTGCGTGATTGGCCAAATCTTCTCCTATACTTCCGTTAAACAGATGTGACAAACCTCTTCTGCCGCTAGTGTTTAATAATATAGCATCTGCATCTATCACTTTAGAAAAATTTAAAATTCCTGCTTCCACAGAAACATCATTGTATATATTTAAGGTGTAATCACCTAAATCAAAATCGTTAATAAAGCTTCGAATCGCATCACTTGATTCTTTTGTGGTTTCAAAATTATTGATCGTATTAATTTTAAGTAAGTGCAAACGTGCATTAAAAAGTGCGGCAAAATCCAATATTTTCTGAAAAGCCTTTCTATGTTCAAAGGCAAAATTAGAGGCAAATACAATGTTTTCAATTTTAAATTCATCAACTTCCCTCTTAATGACAAGAACCGGAATATCGGAATTTCTCACTACTTTTTCAGTATTTGAACCCACCAACATTTCTTCAAGTCCGGAAGTTCCTTTTGAACCCATCACAATTATATCTGCATTTTGCTTTTTACTTTCGTCGATGATTCCTTCATACGCTTTATGAAACTGGACGGAATCCTGTACATCAAGTCCTTCCAAAAAAGGTAATTTTTTAAATTCCTCAAACTTTTCGTGAGCTCTTTTCAAAAACAGCAAGGCAGAAGGCGTATTATTAGAAGAGCCGTAGCCTGCAGGGTCAATAATTCCTGTGGGAAGTTCTAGCATATGCAACAAAAATATTTTTGCATTTGTGTGTCTGGCAATATCAGAAGCCACTTTTGCCGCATATTTTGCTTGTTCCGAAAAATCAATAGGGACTAGAATACTTTTCATAAAAATTTGTTGTATAGTTTATTATCCTAAGGCTAAGTTAATAATTTTAAATTAAAAATAAACATGAATTTTTATCATTTAAAAAAATCTTAGTATATTTGCACCGAATTAGAACAGATAAAGGACTAGGAGGGGACAATAAGTCCCCTCTTTTTATAGTATGATACAAAAAGATATAGTTATAAATTTGGTAAAAGAGGCCATTGAAGAAAACCCAGAGTTATTTTTGATTGACTTAAAATTTCTGGCAGATAACAAAATTTCTGTTGAGGTTGATGGCGATAATGGTGTAACTTTAAAGGAATGTATTAGAATTAGCCGAGGAATTGAGCATAATTTAGACAGAGAAATTGAAGATTTTTCGCTAGAAGTTGCTTCTCCCGATATTGCAAATCCTTTAAAAGTTAATAGACAATATAAAAAAAATATCAATAGGGTTTTAACCTTAAAGTTAAAAGACAATACCACTATTGAAGGTGTGCTTAAAAATGTAACTGACAATGAGATTGAGTTGGAATGGAAAACACGGGAACCAAAACCTTTAGGTAAAGGAAAAGTAACGGTTATTAAAAATTCAACAATCCCTTTCAGTAATATTTTAGAGGCAAAAGTGAAAATAATATTTTAATTAAGACAGTGCATGGAAAATTTAGCATTACTCGAGTCGTTTTCAGATTTCAAAGGAGATAAAAATATTGACAGAGTTACGCTTATGGCGATACTAGAAGAAGTTTTTAGAGCAGCTTTAAAAAGAAAATTCGGATCTGATGATAACTTTGATATCATTATAAATCCGGATAAAGGCGATTTAGAAATTTGGAGAAATCGTGTTGTGGTCGCTGATGGAATGTCTGAAGATGACAATGAAGAAATTGAACTTTCCGAAGCCCGAAAAATTGAACCGGATTTTGAAATCGGTGAAGACGTTTCTGAAGAAGTTAAGTTGATAGACCTAGGAAGACGTGCCATTTTAGCATTGCGCCAAAACCTAATTTCAAAAATACACGAACACGACAGCACAAATACTTTTAAACAATTTAAAGCGTTGGAAGGTGATATCTACACTGCTGAAGTTCACCATATTCGTCACAATGCAATTATATTGTTGGATGACGATGGCAATGAAATTATATTGCCGAAAAACGAACAAATTCGTTCAGATTACTTCAGAAAAGGAGATAACGTTCGCGGCATCATTAAATCCGTAGAACTGCGTGGCAACAAACCCGTAATTATTTTATCGAGAACAGCACCTGAATTTTTAGTGAAATTATTTGAGCAAGAAATTCCGGAAGTTTTTGACGGATTGATCACTATTGAAGGCGTTGCAAGAATTCCTGGCGAAAAAGCAAAAGTAGCCGTAGATTCTTATGACGACAGAATTGACCCGGTTGGCGCTTGTGTAGGAATGAAAGGATCACGTATTCACGGTATTGTTCGTGAATTGGGAAATGAAAATATAGATGTCATCAATTTTACAAAAAACACACAACTTTACATTGCAAGAGCGTTGAGCCCTGCAAAAGTGGTTTCCATGAAAATTCATGAAGAAGAAGGCCGTGAAGATGGTAAAAAAGGAAGAGTTGATGTATATTTATTGCCTGAAGAAGTATCAAAAGCAATTGGAAAAAACGGCGTAAACATTCGCTTGGCATCACAATTAACTGGCTATGAACTTGATGTGCAACGTGAAGGCGTTGAAGCTGAAGACGATGTTGAATTGACAGAATTTTCTGATGAAATTGAAGCTTGGGTCATTCAGGAATTTAAAAATATTGGTTTAGACACTGCAAGAAGCGTCTTGGAAAAAGACATCAATGAACTGGTAAGCAGAACCGATTTAGAAGAAGAAACCATTTTAGAGGTTCAAAAAATATTAAGAGAAGAGTTTAAAGATTAATCTTTAATTATTCAACACAAATTGGCAAAAATAAACATTGTATGGCTGAAGACAAAACATTAAGACTGAACAAAGTATTACGAGAATTGAATATCTCGTTAGATAGAGCTGTTGAGCATTTAGCAACTAAGGGTTTTGAGATTGAAGCAAGACCTACAACTAAAATATCTGATGAAGAGTATGAAATATTGTTGGATGGTTTTCAGACAGACAGAAGCAAAAAAGCAGCTTCAAAAGAGGTAAGCGAAGAAAAAAGGAAAGAAAAAGAAACCTTGAGAATCGCTCACGAAGAAATGACGGAGAAACATCGCCTTGAGGACTAAGCCAAAAAAGTTGTAATTAAAGCCAAAGCTGAAAAATTAGAGATAAAAACTGTAGGTAAAATTGATATTGAGCCAAAAGAGGCAGAAATTGAGAAGAAACCTGCTGCAGTTGTTGTTGAAGAAGTGCCAAAGGTTATTGTTGAAGAAAAACCCAAAGTAATTCTTGAGCAACCAAAACCTGTTGAAGAAATTAAAGTAGAAGCTCCAAAAGTTGAAGCTGAAATTAAAGAAAAGCCTGTTGAAAAGCCAATAGAAGCTCCAAAAGCTGAAGATCAAGCGGAAGAACAAGCTGTAAAAGTTTCTAAAAAACCAATCCTGAAGAAAGCGGCACAGACAGCTGAAACTGAAAAGCAATCACCTGAAATAATTGAAGGGAAAAAGGAGCCTACAGAAGCTGAAATCTTAGAATCTCAAACCATAGAAACCGTTTATTCTAAATTAGAGGGTCCGAAAATTATTGGTGAAAAAATAGATTTAAAGCAGTTTGAACGTCCTAAAAAGAAAAAACCTGAACTAGCTGTAAAAAAAGAAGACAGTGACGCAAATAAAAAGAAACGCAGAAGAATTGTAAAGAAAATGCCTATTACACCAATAACAGGCGTAAAAAAACAACCAATTCTCGCACAAAAAGGAGCTAACAAAGCACCATTGGTGCGCGGCAGAAAACCTTTGGTAAAAGAAGAACCTACTGAAGCAGATGTTCAAAAACAAATTAGAGAAACTTTAGAAAAACTTCAAGGTAAATCTAAAAAAGGAAAAGGCGCAAAACACAGAAGAGATAAAAGAGATGTATTTCGCCAACAAACTGAAAGAGATTTTGAGCAACAAGAAGCTGAAAGCAAAATACTTAAAGTATCGGAATTTGTTACAGTGAGTGAAATTGCTACCATGATGGATATTCCCGTTACCCAAGTTATTTCAGCCTGTATGTCGTTGGGATTAATGGTAACCATGAATCAACGATTGGATGCGGAAACACTTAGTATTGTTGCCGACGAATTTGATTATAGCCTTGACTTTGTTGGCGCTGAAGTTGAAGAAGCAATTCACGAACAAGAAGACGATATAGAAGGTTTAAAACCAAGAGCACCAATTGTTACCGTAATGGGACACGTGGATCACGGAAAAACTTCATTACTGGATTATATTCGTGAAGAAAATGTAATCGCAGGTGAATCCGGTGGGATTACACAACACATTGGCGCTTATGGCGTAAATTTAAAAAACGGCCAAAAAATAGCGTTTTTAGATACTCCTGGTCACGAAGCCTTTACGGCGATGCGTGCTCGTGGAGCTCAAGTAACGGATTTGGTAATTATTGTAATTGCAGCTGATGATGATGTGATGCCACAAACAAAAGAAGCTATTAGCCACGCTCAAGCAGCTGGTGTACCAATTGTTTTTGCCATCAATAAAATAGACAAACCACACGCGAATCCTGAAAAAATTAAAGAACAACTTTCGCAAATGAATTTGTTGGTTGAAGATTGGGGTGGAAAAATTCAATCTCAAGAAATATCAGCCAAAACAGGACAAAACGTAGAATTATTGCTTGAAAAAGTATTGCTTGAAGCTGAAATGTTAGATTTAAAAGCAAATCCAAACAAAAGAGCCGTTGGTACTGTAGTTGAAGCTTTATTGGATAAAGGCCGTGGGTATGTATCAACGTTATTAGTTCAAGACGGAACCCTGAAAATTGGTGATTATATGCTTGCTGGAAAACATAGTGGTAAAATTAAAGCCATGTTTGATGAACGCGGAAACAATATGAAAGCTGCCGGACCTTCAACACCAGTTTCAATACTTGGTTTAGACGGAGCGCCGCAAGCAGGAGATAAGTTTTACATTTTTGAAGATGAAAAAGAAGCAAAACAAATTGCCTCTAAACGTTCTCAATTACAACGCGAACAGTCTGTCAGAACCCAACGTCATATTACATTGGATGAAATTGGACGAAGAATTGCCTTAGGCGACTTTAAAGAATTAAATATTATTTTAAAAGGTGATGTGGATGGTTCCGTAGAGGCTTTAGCCGATTCCTTCCAAAAACTTTCAACTGGAGAAATTCAAGTAAATATTATCCATAGAGGCGTTGGTGCTATTACAGAATCTGACGTATTGTTGGCTTCTGCATCTGATGCCATTATTATTGGATTTAATGTAAGACCTTCAGGAAATGCAAGAACATTGGCAGACAATGAAGAAATAGACATCAGAACATATTCAATTATCTATGATGCCATCAATGATTTAAGTGATGCAATGGAAGGAATGTTATCTCCTGAAATGAAAGAGGAAATTTTGGGTAATGTTGAAACTAGAGAAGTTTTCAAAATTTCTAAAATTGGAACTATTGCTGGATGTATGGTTTTAAGCGGTAAAATACAAAGAAATTCTAAAATTAGAGTTATTAGAGATGGTGTTGTGATTCATTCAGGTGATTTAAGTTCGTTAAAACGATTTAAAGATGACGCAAAAGAAGTTTTAAAAGGCTATGATTGCGGGCTTCAAATTAAAAATTTCAACGATATTGAAGTTGGTGATTTAATTGAAGCTTACCACGAAGTTGAAATTAAGAAAAAACTGAAAAGAAATTAATAAGTTTAATCTTGATAAAATAAAGCAAAAAAAAGCTAGCGATAACGCTAGCTTTTTTTGTTTGCCAACTGCCCGCAGGCAGCATCTATGTCTTTCCCCCTGCTTCTTCGCACATTCACAATAATGTCATTCATTTCCAAAATACTAATATAATCGGAAATAACTTGTGGTTTTGCTTGTCTAAATTCGGGATCTCCAATTGGGTTGTACTCGATTAAATTCACCTTACACGGCACATATTTACAAAATTTCACCAAAGCCATAATCGCTTCTTTGGTGTCGTTAATTCCGTCCCAAACAACATACTCATAAGAAACCCTGTTGTTTGTTTTATCATACCAATATTCCAAAGCTTCTTTTAAATCCTGCAAAGGAAAATCTTTGGTAAATGGCATAATTTTGTTACGAACTTCATCAATTGCTGAATGCAATGAAACTGCCAAATTAAATTTCACTTTATCATCTGCCAATTTTTTAATCATTTTTGGAATTCCGGAAGTGGAAACTGTTATTCGTTTTGGCGAAATACCTAAACCTTCTTCTGAAGTTATTTTTTCAATTGCCTTTAAAACATTGTTGTAATTCATCAATGGTTCGCCCATTCCCATAAAAACAATATTCGACAATTTGTGGTTATAGTACAACAAACTCTCCTTATTTATGGCAGCCACTTGATCGTAAATTTCATCAGGATTTAAGTTTCTCATCTTTTTTAATTGTGCTGTAGCGCAAAAACTGCAATCTAAACTGCACCCAACCTGACTGGATACGCAAGCGGTTGTTCTTGATTCCGTAGGAATTAAAACCGATTCCACAATCAAACCATCATGCAATCGCACCGCATTTTTTACAGTTCCGTCTGCGCTACGCTGCATTGTATCAACTTCAATATGGTTGATTACAAAATGAGCTTCAAGCATTTGACGTGTTTCTTTTGAAATATTAGTCATGTCTTCAAAAGTATGCGCGCTTTTAACCCATAACCATTCATAAACCTGATTTCCCCTAAATTCCTTATCTCCTTTTTCTACAAAAAATTCGCGCAATTGAGTTTTGGTTAAAGCACGTATGTCCTTTTTCTTAATCATTTTAAACAGGGTTTATAAAAAGATTCCCGCAAAAGGCGGGAATTTAATTATTAAAAAAATAGTATTTTATTATGAACTGATCTTGACTTTTTCTAATTGGCTGTAAAATTGTCTTTTTACCCCATATTTCGCCTTTTTCTTACTCCTTAGCGAAGGCTATGTAGCGCTAAAAAGGCTGCATCTGGGACAAAAATCCCTATTTTTCGCTTCAATCAAAAAAGTCAAGATGAGTTCTATATAATCAACATCGCATCGCCATACGAGTAAAATTTATATTTTTCTTTCACAGCTTCTTCGTAGGCTTCCATTAAAAAATCGTAACCTGCAAAAGCGGCAGCCATCATCATTAAAGTAGATTTTGGCGTATGAAAATTTGTAACCATGCAATTGGCAATGCTAAAATCATAAGGAGGAAAAATAAATTTATTTGTCCAGCCATTGTATGAGTTTAGGTGATTATTTGATGAAACCGCACTTTCAATACCTCTCATAACCGTTGTTCCCACAGCGCAAATTCTTCTTTTTTGGTCGATGGATCTATTCACAATATCAACAGCTTCCTGAGTGATAATCAAGCGCTCAGAATCCATTTTATGTTTAGACAAATCTTCAACCTCAACCGGATTAAAAGTTCCCAAGCCCACGTGCAAGGTAATTTCTGCAAAGTCAATTCCTTTAATTTCCAAACGTTTCATTAAATGTTTTGAAAAGTGCAAACCTGCAGTTGGTGCAGCAATGGCGCCTTCATGTTTGGCGTAAATTGTTTGGTAACGTTCTTCATCATCCTTTTCTACAGCTCTTTTTATATATTTTGGCAAGGGTGTGTCTCCCAATTCTTCTAATTTTTTTCGAAATTCCTCATAAGAGCCATCATACAAAAAACGCAATGTTCGTCCTCTAGATGTTGTATTATCAATAACTTCAGCAACCAAACTTTCATCATCACCAAAAAATAATTTGTTTCCGATTCTTATTTTACGTGCAGGATCAACCAACACATCCCACAACCTGCTTTCAGCATTTAATTCTCTCAATAAAAATACTTCTATACGCGCACCTGTTTTTTCCTTTTCACCGTACATTCTGGCAGGGAAAACTTTGGTGTTGTTTAAGATCATTAAATCTCCTTCATCAAAATAATTAATTATTTCTTTAAAACTATGATGTTCAATGGTTTTCTTTTTTCTGTCCAAAACCATTAACCGCGATTCATCCCTATTTTCTGCCGGATATTCTGCCAATAAATCTTCTGGTAATTCGAACTTAAATTTTGATAATTTCATGTAGTTATTTTAATTATTTTTATTGATCAAATGAAAAAAAGCTATGAATTCTCTCTCGGAAAATTAGCTTTAACCCTACTATTTCTTCCTTAATTTTATTAGAAAGAGGGCAAAGATACAACATCCGCATAGGCGTTGTCAAGTGTTTTGGAATAAAAGTTTGTTTTGCAGCCTTTTAACGGCTAATTTGGGCTAAATCTTCCCAAAAAGTCGGATAAGATTTTGAAACTACGCCGGCATCTTCAATTTCAATGGCAACTTTTATAGCCAATGGCGCAAATGCCATGGCCATTCTGTGGTCATCATATGTTCCGACACTTATGTTTTCGTTTATTTTTAATGAAGATTTTAAAAGTAATGTTTCGTTTGTAATAATAACATCACCTCCCAATTTTTCAATTTCTGTTTTAAGCGCAGCCAAACGGTCAGTTTCCTTTATTTTCAAGGTACGAAGTCCTGTTAAAAAACATTCAATCCCCAATCCGAAACAAGTTACCGCAATGGTTTGGGCAATATCCGGTGCGTTAATTAAATTTAAGGTTAAAGGCTGAAGGTTGAAGTTTTGCTTATTTTTTAAAATGATAGCATTCTCAAAAAATTCAGTGGAAACTCCCAAATTTTCATAAATTGCAGCCAATGCTGAATCGCCCTGTAAACTGTTTTTTTTATAGGATGACAGCTTTATTTCTGAATTCGGACTAAGCGCACACAAACTGTAATAATAAGATGCTGAACTCCAATCGGATTCAACCACAACAGTTTTTGGCTCAATGATTGGTTTTGGATGAACTGTAATCAAATTTCCGTCCCAAACATAGTCAATGCCCAATTCGGCCAACAATTGCAGCGTCATTTTTATGTACGGAACAGAAGTTACTTCACCTTTAAATTTTAATTTGAGTCCGTTTTGTAAAGTCGGCGCAATTAATAGCAAGGCAGAAATATACTGGCTGCTAACATTTCCTTCAATTTCAACAAAATCATTTGTTAACTTTTTTCCTGAAATTTTTAAGGGCGGAAATCCTTCTTTTTCTAAATATTGGATATTCGCGCCTAAGAAAGTTAAGGCTTCAACCAAAATTTTTATGGGCCGGTCTTTCATCCTGTGCGAACCGGTCAACACAATTTCACTGCCCTCTTTTACTGAAAAATAAGCCGTTAAAAAACGCATCGCCGTACCTGCATGACCAATATTTATTTCGTCGGCAGTGCTTGCTAATGCTTTTTGCATCAAAACGGAATCATCGGAATTTGACGTATTTTCAATCGTCAAATTCGGATAAAACTGTTGTAAAATCAACAATCGGTTTGTTTCACTTTTTGAACCTGTAATTTGGATAGTTCCATTCACAGTTTTATTTATTTTATTGATTTTTAACGATTCCATCCTACGTATAATTTGTGGCTTTAAATAAAATTATTTTTAATAGATTTACTATTCAGTTTATTTTCAATTATTTCAACCAAACATTATGAAAAAATATATTTTATTTTTTGGCTTTTTGTTTTTTCTTTCAGCGCACAAAGTTAACGCACAAAAAACAGTATCCAAATTTAATGAAGAATTTTACAAATCTGTTGAATGGCGTAATATTGGTCCGTTCAGAGGCGGCAGAAGTGCTGCGGTAACCGGCGTTCCAAACAAAGCAAATCTCTATTATTTTGGAGCAACTGGTGGCGGCGTTTGGAAAACCACAGATGCCGGAAATACTTGGAGTTCTATTTCCGACGGTTTTTTTGGCGGTTCTGTTGGTGCAATCGCCGTAAGTGAATCCGACAACAACGTCATTTATGTTGGCAATGGAGAAAAAACGGTTCGTGGCAATGTTTCTTCCGGTGATGGCATGTGGAAATCAGTTGATGCCGGTAAAAATTGGGAACACGTTGGCTTAAAAAATTCACGCCACATTCCAAGGGTTAGAATTCATCCTAAAAATCCGGACATTGTATTTGTGGCTGTTTTGGGTGATTTGTATAAATCTACAGAGGAAAGAGGCGTTTATAAATCCAAAGACGGTGGAAAAACCTGGAAAAAAGTATTGTTTTCCAATGCTGATGCGGGTGCCATCGATTTAATTATTGACCCTAACAATCCGCGAATTTTATATGCCACAACCTGGAATGTCAGAAGAACGCCTTACAGTTTATCCAGCGGCGGAGAAGGTTCTGCCTTATGGAAAAGTACGGATGAAGGCGAAACTTGGAAAAATATTACAACAAATGAAGGGTTACCAAAAGGAATTTGGGGAATTGCCGGTATTGCCGTTTCTCATGTAAATTCAGATATCGTTTGGGCTCTAATTGAAAATAATGACGGTGGCGTTTACAAATCCATCGATGCCGGAAAAACCTGGAAATTGATTAACAGTGATCGTGAATTGCGCCAACGCGCCTGGTATTACACAAGAATTTATGCCGACACGCAAGACGAAAATACGGTGTATGTTTTAAACGTCGATTACCATCAATCAAAAGATGGCGGTAAAACTTTTAAATCCTTTGAAGCCCCGCATGGCGATCACCACGATTTGTGGATTGCTCCAGAAGACAATCAGCGAATGATTATTGGCGATGACGGTGGTGCGCAAATAAGTTTTGACACCGGTGAAAATTGGAGCACCTATCACAATCAACCAACTTCGCAATTTTACAGGGTGGTAACTGATGACCACTTTCCATACAGAATTTATGGTGCGCAGCAAGACAATTCAACCGTAAGAATTTCACACAGAACAAATGGCGGAAACATTGAAGAAAGTGATTGGGAAAGTACTGCAGGCGGTGAAAGCGCCCATATTGCAGTTGATCCCTTAAATAATGATATTGTTTACGGCGGAAGTTATGGCGGATTGCTGACAAGGGTTAATCATAAAACTGAAGAAACCAGGGTTGTCAATGTTTGGCCTGATGATCCTATGGGCCACGGTGCTGAGGATATGAAATATCGATTCCAGTGGAATTATCCTATTTTCTTTTCGCCAAATAACAAAAAGATGTTATATGCTGCTTCAAATCACCTTCATGCGACCATCAACGAAGGACAGTCTTGGGAAGTTATCAGTCCCGATTTAACCAGAAATGACCCAAAAACTTTAGGCGTTTCCGGAGGTCCGATTACCAAAGATAACACCGGTGTGGAATACTACGGAACTATTTTTGCCGCAACGGAATCTCCCTTTGAAAAAGACCTGATTTGGACAGGCTCTGATGATGGTTTGGTTCACATTACCCGAGATGGCGGAAAAAACTGGACAAATGTGACGCCTAAAAAAATGCCTGAATGGATGATGTTCAATTGTATTGAAGTTGATCCTTTTACGCCTGGCGGTGCTTATATTGTAGGTACGCGTTATAAATTGGGAGATTATACGCCTTATATTTATAAAACTGAAGACTATGGAAAAAATTGGAAATTACTGACAAATGGAATTGCTTCTGAACATTTTACAAGAGCTTTACGGGCAGATCCAAAAAGAAAAGGATTGCTGTACGCCGGAACTGAAAATGGCATGTACCTGAGTTTTGATGACGGAAATAACTGGAGCCCTTTTCAACTGAATTTACCCATTGTTCCCATTACGGATTTAGCCATTAAAAACAATAATTTAATTGCCGCCACACAAGGTCGTTCCTTTTGGATTATCGATGATTTAACACCTTTTCATCAAATTGATGAAGCGCTAATTTCCAAAGATTATTTTATATACAAACCTATGGACAGTTACAGAATGGGCGGAAGCGAGCGTAAATCCAAAACTGCCGGACAAAATCATCCCGGTGGCGTTCTCGTAAATTATTATGTGAAAAATATTGCCGAAAATGACACCATTAGTTTAGCTGTTTATGAGAATTCAGGTAAGCTCATTAAAACATTTTCGACCAAACCTGATGATAAAAAAAATGAAGAAACTTTAAAAGTAAAAAATGGTGCCAATCAGTTTAAATGGAATATGCAATATCCCGACGCAGAAAAAATAAAAGGCATGATTTTATGGTGGGCTTCTTTACAGGGACCAAAAGCATTGCCGGGATCCTATAAAATTCAATTGAGCAAAAATGGAAAACAGGTTTCTGAGCAAAATTTTAACTTGTTAAAAGACCCAAGAAGCAGTGTAACAAAGGAAGATTTACAGGCTCAGTTTGATTTTATTATTGAAATTCAGGGAAAATTAACGGAGATTCATAAAACCTTAAAAAATATCACAAAAATAAGGGAACAAATCAATCTGTTAAAAACATCAATAATTGACAAGGAAAAAAATAAAGAAATTCTTGACTTGGCGGATAAAATTGTAAAAGAAATGACAATCATTGAAAATGAGTTGTATCAGACAAAAAGTAAAAGCTCCCAAGATCCGCTTAACTTTCCGATTAAGTTAAATAATAAATTGGCGCATTTAAATTCGCTGAGTTCCATTGGAGATTATAAACCTACCGACCAGTCTGTTGAATTTAAAAATGAAATTACCCAATTAATAGCTATGGAATTGGCTAAAATTTATGCCATTTTTGAAAATGATGTGAAGATGCTGAACAAAAAAGTAAAGGAAAGCGATATAGAATTAATCAATTTAAATTAAAAAAATAAAGAGGCTAAAAGCCTCTTTATTTTTTTATAAACTTGTAATATCCGGCCATAATAAGTCCGTAAATAAGCGCCATCACCAACTGAATTGTTAAAAATGGCAACCAGGTTTCCGCAGAAAAATATTCTGCAATCATTCCTGAAACACCACCATTTTTAAACATGGAAATGATTATTTTAAGGATGGTGACTACCACAAAAAATACCGCTGAAAATCGAACGGTTAATTTTAAAAATGATTGATTTTTATAAGGATTCATTTATTTTAATTTTTTATTATTTTGATGACGGTCGTGATCCCGTTTTGTTTTTATATCCATTTTTTTGTCGAAAGCCGCCTGTAAATCTATTCCTGTTTGGTTTGCCAAACACAAAACCACAAAAACCACATCGGCCAATTCTTCTCCTAAATCTTTTCCTTTATCGCTTTCCTTTTCACTTTGTTCGCCGTAACGCCGCGCAATAATTCGGGCCACTTCACCAACTTCTTCAGTCAATTGCGCCATATTTGTCAATTCATTAAAATAACGAACGCCGTGTTTCTTTATCCAGTTGTCAACGACTAGTTGTGCGTTTTTAATTTCCATGTGTTGTTTTTATTGATGTTCAAAGATAGTAAACTTATGATTATGTCTTTTTTACTTTTTTAGATAGGTTAAGAATTCCGATCTTGAAACTTCTTCAGCACCTAAACTATCCAAATGTTCATTGTAAACCTGGCAATCTATCAATGTATAATGTTCTTTTTCCAATTTTTGAACCAACTGAATAAAGGCAAATTTTGAAGCATTGCTCACCTTGCTGAACATGCTTTCCCCGCAAAAAATGTGTCCTAAATCAATGCCATACAAACCGCCAACCAAATCATTTCCTTCCCAAACTTCCACAGATTTTGCCACGCCCAAATTGTATAAATTGATATAAGCCTGTTCCATCTCATCGGTAATCCAAGTTCCGCCCTGCCCTTCTCTGTAACTATTTTTACAGTTAGCAATGACTTCCGAAAAATTTTGATTGAAGGTTACCCAAAATTGATTTTTCCGAATAACTTGCTTCATGCTTTTCGAAATTTTAAGATTTTTCGGAAACAAAACCATTCTTGGATCTGGGCTGTACCAAACAATGGGTTCTCCCTGATTGTACCAGGGAAAAATTCCACTTTTATAAGCAAGCAGCAATCTTTCAGCCGACAAATCTCCGCCAACGGCCAACAAGCCGTGTTTATCCGACAAATGTACCGGAGGAAACACCAAATCTTTTGAAAGCAAATACATTCTTTATTATTTTTACAAATATAGCCAAACAAAAAGAGAGAAAAACTGGCGTTTTTCTCTCTTTAATACTGTTTAAATCGACTTAAAACGGTAAATCGTCCGGTTCGCTGTCGTCTATGTCTGTTGTGGTTTCAAATTTAGCTGGTGGTGCTGTTGGTTTTGCACCTTGAGCGCCTTCCAATTGTGCTAATTCTATTCTCCATCCTTGAATTGAGTTAAAATATACCGCTTCTCCCTGCGGATTGATCCATTCTCTTCCTCTCAAATTGATAGATACTTTTACATCCTGTCCAACTTGGTAACTATTTAATAAATCACATTTATCTTGCACAAATTCAACCATCAAAGGTTGTGGATATTGCTCATTTGTTGTTATTACCAATTCTCTTTTTCTAAAACCACTTGCCCCAAAGGTTTTAGGTTCGTCAATCTTTTTAATTTTTCCTGTAATTTCCATATTTCTAATTATTGTATTAAAAGTACTTTCCAAGCACTCAACACTTCGTTTTTTTCTAAAAGTGCTTTCGCAAATGTATGTTTTTTCGCTGTATTAATTCCAACATATTCGACATGTTCTTTTGCAAACTTATCAACATCAACTTCAGAAGGAATCATTTCCAAATTGGCCAGCATTCCCAAATCATTTCCTGTTAAAATGGGACTGTTTCTTATTTCAGAAGGAATCGCATCAATCCCAATTCCCAGTGTTGACAATGGTTTTGGGATTTCAAAAAAACCTTCGCGGGCGCGAGAATACAAGCTTCCTCCTGCCCTGGCCACCAAATCTAATTTGTATTGATTGATGGTGCCGTCATCATCCAAATAATCTTTTTTAATGTGAAATTTCACCACCTCGCAAATGATTAAATTGCCGGCACCGCCTTCAGTGCCAAGTTCTACTATTTCTTTAACCTTGCACTCAAATTGTATGGGTGATTCGCCAACCCTGAACGGATTTATTTTTTCAGAAGGCAACATCGTAAAACCTGCTTTTAAAAACTCATTCACACCTTCTGGATATTCGCTGCTGGCCAAAGACATTTGATGGACAATATCATAATTTACCACATTAATCACCACTTCTTTTGTCGCTTTGGCATTTTCCAAAGTGTGCTTTGTGGTGTTATCCCGCACACGGCGTGCCGGTGAAAAAATTAAAATAGGCGGATTTGCGCTAAAAACATTAAAAAAACTAAATGGCGATAAATTTGGGTTTCCATGCGCGTCAAGCGTGCTTGCAAAAGCAATAGGACGCGGCGCAATGGCGCTTTGCA
>CAMDPE010000053.1 GCA_945903795.1 Lutibacter flavus
TTAATCCAAAAAAAGAGGATGTTGTTATTAAAGAAGTCAAACCGGCTATCCTACAAAAATTAAGATGGACTGCATCCAAAACTGCTTTAGCTGAGCTTGTTATTTCTTTGCACTTGATGAAAGCAATAGCAGATGGAGATATTGAATTAAATAAACTTGTTGCAGCGGTTGAACTAATTTTCGATATAAAATTAGGAAATATTCATAAAATTTTTGATCAAATTAGAGACAGAGAAAAAGATCCAACAAAATTCCTTGATAGTCTAAAAAATGCACTGATTAAAAAAATTAATTCAAAACTGTAATTTTTTTAATTACTAATTATCAATACTTTACGTTTTTTAAAATGTTAAAATTTTTAGGTACTACCTAACGACTACCTAAAACTTCTTTTAGGCGTTTTTTGAACTAAAAAACGCCTATTTTTTCTTTAAATTTTTAAATTTTCTAAAAATAACTTCTCCATTTCTTGTGCTTTTAGATTATTTGCAAAAACAACTTCACCAGATCCTGAACTTTCAAATTATTTTAAAAAATAATTTTCTTCAAATATCAACATATCAGACAGTTAGGTTTTTAGAAATGTTAAATTTTTTAGGTACTACCTAACGACTACCTAAAGATTCTCAAAAAAACTTCCCAGCTTTGTTTTACGAAAGTCAAATCGCTATAAAACTGTTATTAACCTAAAACAAGAATAATAATGCCAAAAGAAATTATCACTACAGATGACCTTAGAGAATTCAAAATCGAATTGTTGGAGGACTTCAAAAAGATCCTAAAAACAGCAGAATCTTCTCTACCCAAAAAATATCTTAAATCATCAGAATTGAAGAAAGTTTTAAATGTCAGTTCTGGAACACTTCAAACCTTAAGAATTAACGGAACGCTTCCATACACAAAAATTGGCGGCATCATATTCTATGATGCAGAAGAAATTTACAAATTGTTGAAAGAAAATAGTATTCATAATAAATTCTGAAATGAATGCCGGAGGTAAATTACATAATTCACCTAAACAGCTTCTTCCTGAAATTAAGTCACGACAAACGCTTAAACGCTACCCATGTGAGTATGTATGTGGTGCTTTTTTACCAATGGAACAATGCGCGTTTTTCGGATGAATTTTATATCAACAGAAATGAAATTATGAGCTTATCCAGAATCGGTTCCAAAGGCACTTATCACAAATGCATAAATGATTTGCACGAGTGGCAATATTTGGAATATTTACCATCATACAATCCCCAAATTGGGAGCAGTATTAAGATGTTCAATTTTGGTACAGGTAGTGAACCCGTCCGTACTAAAAGTGGTACAGGTAGTGAACAGGTAGTGGGACAAGTCCCTGCCAAAAGTGGTACAGCTTGTGTACAAGTATCGGGGCCTTATATAAACAATAACAAACATAATAAACAAATAACAAACTTTTATAAACTTTGCCAAGCCGAGCAAAAAATTGAAATTTTATCTTTTTTCAAAAAAGAAAACTGGCCCCAAATTGAAGCTGAAAAATTCTTCAACCATTACCAGGGAATTGGTTGGAAAATTGGCGGAAAAATAAAAATTGTCGATTGGCAGGCAACAGCCCAAAACTGGATGTTAAAATTCAAAGAAATTCAAACAGAAAAAAACGCTTTTTTGCCACCAGTCCAAAATAAAGACAACTTGCATACCAATCGAAACAAAAATTACAATGAACCATTGTAAAAAAACCAACAACCAACAACCAACAACCAACAACTAGCAACCAAAAAAATATGAAAACACCACACATTAAAACCGAAGGCACCTCAAAATTTCAAATCGGAGAATTGCAAAACAACATCGTTCACTACGATTTTGAAAAAATAATAGCCTACCTCAACATCAAAGGCTGTCTGATTTTCGATAAAAATTTCAGACTCTACAAAGAAGACGAACCTTTGCTGTTTAAACTATGCTGTTACTACATCCAGGATCACTGGACCTGCGCCAAAATGGGAATTGACACCAACAAAGGATTGTTGCTTTCTGGGCCGGTTGGCTGCGGAAAAACATCGCTGATGAAATTATTGCCCTATTTGGCACCTCACAAAACAAACTACGAAATCATTCCAACACGCAACATTGTTTTCAATTTCAATGCTGCCGGATTTGAAGTGTTGGAAAAATACAACGATACCAAAAACTATTGTTTCGATGATCTTGGCGTTGAACCAACCGGTTGCCATTACACCAAAGAATGCAACGTGATGGGAGAAATACTGCTTTCGCGTTACGACATTTTCAAAACAAAAAACACAAAAACGCACATCACCACCAACCTCAACGCCGAAGAACTTGAAGCACGCTACGGCAGTCGCGTTAGAAGCAGAATGAGGGAGATGTTCAACTTGATTAGTTTTGATAGTTCCACTACCGATAAACGTAAATAAAAAACCCACCGCAGATAGACTACGGTGGGAAATTGCTATGAAAAAGATGGTCTTGAAAGACCTAACTGTAAATATAACGCATCTAATTTAATAATAGTGTTTAAAAACAGATTTTTTTAATTTAAATTCAATCAAGTCCGTTTAAAAAATATCAATTTTACCATTTAAAGCCCTATTTTTTCTTACTTTTAACCTCATTTAACAAACTTTTAAAATTCAATTGCTATAAAAAATAACTATTATGGTGCTAATTGCTGTTATTTTATCTATTATTTACACGTTATTTATCATTAAATTTTTATAAAAATAAAACAAAGAATAAACGAAATATTTGAATCACGTTGCGCAAATAGAGTCTGGTTTACCACGTATTTGTTTTATGTTTTCAGAAAACTTTTTACGAATGAGTTTTCCTGCGGATAAAACCGTTACCCTCCAAGTCACCCTCCAAGTCACCCCCCAAGTTACCCCCCAAGTTATGGAGTTGGTAAAAGTGATAGAAGATGAAATGAGCCGCCAGGAAATTCAAGATAAATTAGGACTCTCCGACAGAAAAAACTTTAGGACAAACTACCTAAATAGGGCACTTGTATTTGGCGTTATTGAAATGACACTGCCCAACAAACCCAATAGCAGATTGCAAAAATATAGGCTAACCTTAGTGGGTGAAAATTTAAAAATGAATGCAAGGACGAGGTAGTATATTTGGTTCTAATTTTATGACAAATAAATATTCATTGTAAAAAAAAAGCCTAGAGCAAATGTCTAGGCTAAATATAATTTTTTAGAGTGCAACACTAAAGCGTAATGAATAGCTAGGCACTTTCTATGATGCGAAATTATAACATTTATATTAAATAACCTATTTTATTTTTGATTATTGACGTTATAACACCATTTCCATCGTGGTTTACAAATATTTGTTTTAAGTCATTTTCCATTTCAATTTTTCTTTCATTAGAAATTGCTCCTAAAATAAATAACATAGTTTTAATGCCAGCATCCAAAGACTGATTATTAAGGTTATTAAATTGTATTCTTGGAATTTTATAAATGCCCTTAGGCATATTTAAATCATATAATACGCCTCCATGAGCACAAATATTTCTAATAAATTTAATGGTAAACATAAAGTTTTTAAATGTTTTTAAATTATTTAGGCCATATAAGTTAGCTATTTCTTGCTGCGCTTTTTCATCTTTTAATGCTTCAAAAATAGTTAAGATACTACCAAATGTTAAAAACTCAAAAGTTTTCCAAGCTGGGGCATACTTATCATTTCTATATTTTGAATGGTGCAATTTAATTTGCTTATTCTCTAATTTAAAATTATCCGTATATAATTTTATATCCAATTGATCTATAAACCATCTGGACATCACTTTTGTATTAGTAAACCAAATTGGATCATCTTTATATTTATTTGAAATGTAATAGATTAATTTAGTTCTAAAATTTATCTCAATACGTTTTAAATATTTTTGTAAGCAACTTCTTAAATCGGCATCTAAATAATATAAGCAAACTACATCCGAAAATTTTGTACCCGCATTAAAGTTGTGGTCTTTATCTTTTTCAAATGGATACCAATAAAAACCTAATCTATAATAACCAATATCCAATAATATCTCTTTGGTTTTTTCAATTGGTATATCTAGGATCATTCCTCTTTTTTCAAGTATACTAATTTGTTCATCGATACTCGTAGCAATTTTTCCCATAATATTAAATGTTTTCCACAATCCCAATCTCTTCCTCTGTCAACCCATACAATGCATATACCATTTGGTCTATTTCTTTGTCTGTGGTATCAATACCGGTTTTTAGTGCCAATGCTTTTTTGCTTTCCTGTAAAAAGTAATCTTCCCATTCTGCTTCTTGGGTTAAGGATAGTTTCACTTTCTTTTTGCTTAATTCTTTAATAAATTCAGGATAAGTTAATAAATACCAATCTAGTAGTTTTTTGGGCAACACTTCTAACTCAAATTTTCTTTGAATTGTTCTTTGGAATTTTTGGGAAAGCTCTTGCAAATCTTTATTATTTGACAATTGCAAATTTGCTTTATCAATTATGATTTGAGAATTATCTGAAATTGCGGGCAAAGGAAATGGTTTAAGATAATTTGTTTTAAAAACGTAATATCCACCTCCATATTCAGAACCTGTATTTTTAAGAAAAAACCACATTATTTTTGAGTTTAAAATACCCAAATAATATCTTGCATCTACCTCAAATTTAGGGTTTTTTAAAAATGAATATACTTTTGTGTTATGGTATAAAGCGCCATCTTTGTCATATGTCATATTACAACCTAGAGAGATTTCTCTTGTCATAATCTTTTCTTTATTAAAGTAGTTCAAATTTTTTGGGTATATATACAAAAACCAACCTTCAAGAATGTTCATTTTTCCTCTTTCTCTTCCCTTAATTTCCTTTTCAAATTTTTTAATATAATGATAACCTAATTCAAAATTATCCTTAATATAATTTTCTGTCATTGATGCAGAAGTTCCATCATTAGCATTAAGTTGATATGGGAAAATTACATAGTTTTGAATATTTGGTGAATTATATTTTACAATTTCTTTTCCGCCAACAATTGGCTTTACAAAACCTTCTTCTATTTCAAATGTATAATCGTATTTAGCATTATATGCTTTAATTTTATTGCCTTCCCTTTTTCCTTGAAAAACGTAAATTTCATCAAGACTTGTTTGCAGTCCAACAAATATTTTATCAAAAACATCTTCAACTTTGTATGGTTGCTTATTTAATTTATGTATTAATTCAAATATTTTTTCACTTTGTAAATCCCAATTTGAAGAACTTAAATTACCATAACTCATATAATCCCAAGAAGTATTATCAAACAATTCGTCAGGTTTTATTTTTTTAAACTCAACTTTTTCTTTAATACTTTTAGTAATATTAATAATACAGGTATATGTTGCTGCATCACTAAAAACTATATGGGATCCAAAATGAACTAAAGATTTAACGGCATTGTTTTCTATGAAAAAATTTCTAATTCCTACTCCAAAATCTGTAACTAAAAATTTATGTGGAAGAATAAATGAAACAACACCATTTTGAGAGATTAAATCATATGATTTCTCCATAAATAAAGCATAAATATCATAGTTGCCAGTTGCTGATTGAAATTTATTCTCATAATAAGTAGTGTGATTAAAATAGTGTTCTTTTAATCCTTGAACCCTCACATAAGGCGGATTCCCAATCACCACATCAAAACCGCCTTTGGCGAATATTTGAGGAAATTCCTGTTGCCAATTAAAGGCTTTATCCCCGGCAATTTCCGGATCATCTATTAAAGAGTTTCCGCATTTTAGATTGTTGTTTAAATCATTTAATTTTCGATTTGGCTGTGCGGTGCGCAACCATAAAGAGAGTTTGGCTATTTCAACGCTTTCTTCATTTAAATCAACCCCAAACAAGTTGTTTTCCAGAATGCTTTTTTCAACATCACTCAACACCATGGCATCGCCAAACAACTTGGCCTGCAGTTCATCAATATATTTATGTTCGTTGATTAAAAAATCCAATGCCTGGTTTAAAAATGCACCGGAACCGCAAGCGGGATCGCAAATGGTGAGTTGCAACAACCAACTTCTATAGGCTGTAAGTCTGTCAAGTAAGATCTTTATTGTTTTCTTTTGCCTTTTTTGATCAGTAATGTAATCTTCTTCTGTTATTTCAAGTTCAGATTTCTTATCAACACACAACTTTCCAACCGTATTTTCAACAATATATTTTGTGATGTATTTGGGCGTGTAAAACACCCCGTCTTTTTTGCGTTTGGTTTTGGTTTTGTCAACAATTTCACCTGCCAACTGCGCTTTTATTTCATCCAGTTCATTTAAAGAATTTTCAAAAATATGCCCTAAAATATTAACGTCTACTTCACTTATAAAATCATACTCAGATAGTTTTAAAGTATGTAGGTATAACAAATCATCATCAATAGTGATGTTGTCTAAAACTTCATCAGGTAAGAACAAACCGCCATTATAAGCATACACATCATACTGTTTGCCTTTAAAACCAGTATTTAAGTAGCCAAAGTACTTTTTGAATCTATTGTATAGTAAAATTGGCTCATCTAACTCTTGTAATTTTTTCCATTGATCAAGAATCATTCGTACCGAGTTTGGCGGCAACAATTGTCGGTCTTCAGCAAAGAATAAAAACAGAAAGCGATCTAATAATTTTTGTGACTTTTGAAAGAGTTCCAAAGCATCAAATTGCGGATTTAAAACCACCAAATTTTGATGCAGTTCACGTTTAAACAAAGAATAATCGTGGTATAATTTTTTTGTGATGGCATCTTCCTGACTTATAGACTGGTCCTTTATTTTTTTGGGAATGTCCTTTTCAATATTTTCAAAGGCCAGACACAAATACAGCAAATTAAATTCCTTTTCTGTAAGGGTGAATAAATTAAACTCTAAATGCTCAATGGCATTGTCTATATAAAACCGTAGTTTTTCAAAATTTGAAGTGATGACATAGGTGCACTCCGGCTGGTTGTTTTTGTAGCCAAAAGCCTGAACTTCTATTTTGCCTAAATCGGTGGTGTTGGTGCCTTTTAATTCAATAACAGCCTTTACGGCATCGTTCACAATAATGGCACCGTCAGCTTTTTTGCTGTCTTTTATGTTTTTATACTCTGTGGTTAAATTGAATTTTGTTTCTGAGGAAGATGCCGGTTTGGTATAACCTAAAATTTTAACAAAGAAATCTTCTAAAAACTCCCCTTGATATTGCTCTTCCTTTAAACTTTTTATTTCTTCCTGAACCTTCGGATTGTGAAAATGATTTTTGAAGTTTTCCCACTTCAGGGCAATGTGTGCTTTATTTTGATTTTGCAGGTGTTTGGTGATAACAGAACTTTGAAACAATGCCATAATGGGTATTTACAATTTTTCATCTAAATTAAACTTTTTGAATTATAAATGGCGTTTAATGCGCGTACTTTTTAAAATGAATATTTCATATTGGCTAGCCGTAACCAAAATCAATAATAAGAAACTCAAACTGCGATTATAATTAATGCCTTATTTTTATTAGGTATGGAAGTTTATTGTACTATTAAATGGTATTCCTGATTGTAAAATTTTAGTTATAGAAATTAAAAAAATGAATAGTGTCAGGATTTTTAAATTATAAGTCTCATAGGTACATTTAATTCATAACCAAATAACCATACATTCCTAATAGCCGTTATTGAAAATAATTATGAGTAATAAACATTTTTGCATTCCAGAAAATAATTTTCCAAAAATTGTAGTGATAGGCGCAGGTTTTGCGGGCATCAATTTTATAAAAAAGCTAAAAAACAAGCCTGTTCAGGTTATTTTAATTGACCAAAATAACTACCACCAATTTCAACCCTTATTATACCAGGTTGCCATAAGTGGCCTGGAGCCGGATTCTGTGGTTACGCCAATTCGGAAACTGTTTAAATCGTGCGTCAATTTAATTTACAGAATGGCAAAGGTGGAAGAAATAGACACTAAAAATAAGCGCGTTCATACCGATATTGGTTATATCAATTACGATTATTTGGTGATTGCCACAGGCAGTTCCACAAACTATTACGGATCAAAGAATATTGAGAAGAACAGCATCGGATTAAAAAATATTAATGATGCCATTAATATTAGAAGTTGGATGTTACAAAATTTAGAATTGGGTGTTGAAGGATGTAATTTCGAGGAAAAATCGGCATTGACAAAATTTGTAATTGTTGGCGGCGGTCCTGCTGGGGTTGAAATGGCAGGTGCTTTAGCGGAGTTTAAAAAATACTTATTAAGCAACGATTATCCCGAAATTGAAAACGGCGCAATGAAAATATATTTGATACAGTCGGCTGATAGAATATTGCCAACAATGTCTAAAAAAGCTTCTAAGCACGCACTTAAAGTTTTAAAAAACCTGGAGATTGAAGTATTGCTCAATAGCAGGGTTACAGATTACGACGGGGAAATTATAACTTTACTTACCCAAAATGGTGGGGAAATAATTCGCGCCAACAATTTAATTTGGGCTGCCGGTGTAAAAGGAAACATCATCAAAGGGATTGATGAAAAAGCAATCTTACAGGGAAATAGGATGAAGGTAAATCAATACAGCCAAGTTGAAGGATTGGAAAATGTATTTGCTATTGGTGATATAGCTACAATGATTTCTGATGCCAATCCGCAAGGACATCCAATGGTAGCGCAGGCGGCTATTCAACAAGGAAAAACATTGGCAAACAATATATTGTCAAAAATAAATTCAGGAGATTTTAAAATACCTTTTAACTATGTAGATAAAGGTTCTATGGCAACTATTGGGAAAAAAGATGCAGTGGCCGATTTAAAGATATTCTTTTTAAACGGAAGAATAGGATGGCTCTTGTGGTCTTTTATTCATTTAATTTCCATCACTGGTTTTAAAAACAAATTTAAAGTTGGTTTAAATTGGATGCTGAAATATCTTTCCTACGAAAAAGCGAATCAGTTAATCATCAGAAAATATAAACGAGATAATTAACTATAATTAGCATTCAGAAACACTTCATTATAAAATATCTAAATTAAGATGAACCAATTAAATATATTATCAGAATCTTTCATGCTCAAATTCATTAAAAGAAAGACGTAAATACAGTTTAAACCTGACAGCTATTTTTACGTCTTTCTAACTTTAAAATTTTTTGTGTTATTCACGCATAAAAATTAATGGTCATTTGCCATTAATTATAAATTACCGGATTAGGATAAAAGGCCGCGATGGCAAACCAAAAACTCACCACCGATTTTGACGTTTTTAAAACTTCACCGGTTCTCGGACCTTCAATCGCCTTTCCAAAAACCGACCATTTATTCCCTTCATTATCTTTGAAGAATTGTTCTCCATTTGTAAAACTGTAGGTAAATATTAAACTTGAATGATTTCCGGTTAATTCAAAAGAATTGATGATATTTTCATTTCCAACCACTAAATATTCTTTGCCATTAAACAGATCTTTTATTGCTTTCCCGCCACTAAACTTTTGAAATTGGTAAACTTTCGCCACATTTTCATCCATAATTGCATAAATCCGCTCTTTATTTGGCAATGCACTATTTAAAGGAGACGGCGCGAAAATGAAAAAATTCTGATTGGTTTTGTAATCTCCATAAGGGTAATTATTGTAATTTCTTGAAAATCCGGTATCTAAACTCAACACTTTAGAGTTTGGGTAAAGCGTTCTCCAAGTTTTCCACGTGGTTTCAACAACATTTACCAACAATGGCACATCACCTATTAAACTGCCATTTACAGCCTGCAACTTTAGCTGAGACCAATTGGTTCCTGTTTTTCTGTCGTATAAAATTAAATTGGTGTTGTACAACAATCCTGAAACCCCAAATGTAGTATTTACACCATCTGCCATACTTTTCCATCCAAAAGCAGTGCCGGTTAAAGGACAATAATTAATGGTAATAAAATTACTGCCTATGACATCATTCACAATCTCATGCCAATCTAGTATCGCATGTGGATACGCTTTTATATCGTCACCTATAACAACGCCAACTACCAAATCGTCCTCCTTTAAAAATGAAGCACCGGAATCTGAGGCATTCACAAATTTAGGAGAGTCTAAAGAAGGAATTCCGTCTTTTCCGGGACCACCGTCTTTAACTTCATCACGTGGAATTAACCAATCTGGTGATGTATTGATGGGTGGAGGATTTCCGGTGTTATTGTCCGGATCAGGCAAATTATCATCGCCGCCGCCACTGCAAGAAGTTATCACTAATGCCATCATAAATAAATAAAAAATCTTTGTTTTCATAATCGTTAATTTAATGGTTGAAACTCTTTTTTGGGTGCAATCGTAAATAAGATCCCTGTAGTTATCCTATAAGTTGGCGTTAATTGCGTTCCGTCAACATTGCTGTAAATTGGCAATTCGGCTTTGGTGGAAAAAACCAGGTTTTTGTTAACATTGATGGAAAAATTAGGGATAACAGAAACCCAGTTTCCTCCGGTATTATCCAAATTAAATCCGCCTATTTTGTCCTGCTGCGCATTTCTGTATTTAAAAGATATGCTTGGTGATGTGATGGTTTTAAAGAGCAAAAACTGATCTGAAAATCCGACAAAAGCCTGAAAATCATTTCCAAATTTATAGGTGCTGTCCCCAAAATAGTCATTATTGGTTCCTGTGCTTCTATAAATAACTCTTGATGAGATACTTAAAGATGGTCGAAAATTCATACTTTTTGAAACGGAAGTAAAATAAATAATGTCCCATGCATTGCTTCCCGGCTGTAAATCAGCATTTAAAGTGATGCCTTCATCACTCTTTTCTGTTGAAGAACCCAGTGGAATTTTGGATCCAACACCTATATTCAAATCGGTATTTTTACCAATAACATCCGAAAAATTATATTTTGCCAATAAAAGCGCATCGCCAATTCCTGAAGATTGATCCAAGTTTTCCCCGCCAAATTGGGTAATTTTTCTTCTTTGATTCACCCAGGTAAGCAACCCTTCCACAGAAAAATGATCCGTAATGGCATAACTTGCATTCACCAAAACCGAATGCGTAATGCGCAATCTCGCATTGTCATCCAATTTTTCTGAACCACTGTTTAGCGTGTTCAAATTATTATAATCATAAGAAACCCCAATTTGGGTGGTGCCTTTTTCTAAAATGGCCATCCCGATATTATTGGAAAGCGGGATTCCTCCGGAACAGCAAGTTTGTGCGTCAACAAAATATCCAAGAGGAAACAACAAGAGCGATAAATATATTTTCAAATTCATGTTATGACTTTTATTTCATTAAAAGACGCACAAAATTTAAAATACTGACATTACTCACAAAAAAAGCGCAGTTATTTGCGCAATTCTTTAAAAACAGTGCTAAATTATATTTCAACAGTATAATTTATTAGCATTTGGTATTTTACCTACTCTTCATATATTTCACTTTCCGGATTAAAAGCCAGCCAAGCAAAAGCAAAATGATTGCTGTGTGGGGCTATTTGGAGTTGCTTTCCCTGAAGTTTTCCTGCATAACAACGGCCGGTAATGTCCCATTTTGAATTGGTTTCCTTATCTGTAAACACTTCGTTTTCCTTGGCGAAAGTTAAATGGTTCCCATCAACAACAGCATTAAAAACAGTCACAGTACCCACATCTTTTGAAGTAGAAATATCGTTTTCATCTAAAATAGAAACTGTTCCAGACTTGAAAAAAAGCACCACCTTGCTTGTTTTAAAAGTATCATTTATAACGCCATTTTTTGCTGCGCTGGTGAAACTGTAAATTTTGTAATCGCCATTATTTTCAATGTCAACAATTCGTTCCATGGCAGGAAGCCGTTTGTCCACTTTATCACTATTAAAAAAGTACGGTATCGGATCTTCTTTTTCATCATACTTTTTGTACGGATTGTAGCCATAATTTTTTTCGCTTTCAGCAAAACCCGTTTTTTTAGACAGTAATTGTCCGTTAGGATAACGTTCAAAAAATTCTTCCACAGAAATAATTAAGGACGGAATCACATCAAGTTCAGCTTTGTCATAATAACCAACAATGGCTGTGCCCATCAATTGTTGCCACAAGGTTTCTGTTTTCCTGTCCAACATCACCATATCGCTGTTTCGCAACATTCCCGATGCTTCAAATTCTAAGGTTTCTACTTGGCCATTATGATTTAAAACGCGGTTATATACAATTCCTGAATTGCATAACGGACAATAAGTCACCAAAATAGCAACGCCTTCAAACTCATCATTTGCTATTTCGTGCATCGTTAAAATATTTAAAGAATATGCTTTGGCGACACCATTAATTTCAACCGCAATAACGGGTTCTTTAGGAAAAAACATTTCAAGCCCTTCCGTTTTATTCACAAATTTAGGTTTGTCAAGGGTCGGAAATGATCCTTTTGGCAACACTATTTGAATTTCAGACAGCGCTACGGACCGCTTTGAAATATCAGTTTTCCAGGTAAACGGAAGATTCTTCGGATTGTTAAATTGTGCAGAAACAGCTGAAATCATAAATAAGAATAAGATGCTTGAAATTAGTTTCGGTATCATAATTAAATAGTTTAATGTTTGGAATTTTGACTCATAAAATATTCTTTACTTACAATAAGTATTTAAATAGATATGTTATTAATTGGAATGAGACATTGTGTTTGACTATTTGGAACTCCCACAAAAAGCATTATTATTCCCCAACAATTACAGAGGTATTTAAGGCTATATTTTCCAAAACTCGAGAATTGCCTTTTGAATCTTTTATGGTGATTGTTACATTATTTTTAGCGTTGCCCAATCCAAAAATTAAGGTATTGGACTGGTCGCTGCACAATCCTTCACCAATAATATTGTAGTTTGTTTGGGAACCATTTTCTGAAGTTACCGTAACGGCAGCTCCAATTAATTCAGCTTTATCTCGCAACCTGACTTTTATAAAATTTGCTTTCCCGCCATTGTTTATAAACGCTTTTACCTCGCCATTTAAATTTGCGTAAACCAAATCCGGATAACCGTCATTGTTAAAATCACTGCTTAAAGGTGTAATAGCGTAATTTTTATTTACAACACCAGCTTGTTCTTCAGTTGCTGCAAAAGTGCCATTATCTAATTGCACTAAAAACCGACAAGGCAATTTGAACAGCGCTTGAGGCGGAAACGCAATATAATTTTCGGCAACCGCCAAATCTTGTTTTCCGTCTAAATTGAAGTCTTCAAAAATGGCTCCCCAAGAAAATTCAAATTCCGCGATATTTGTATTTTTTGCGGTATCCGTAAATGCCCCATTGCCGTCGTTATTAAATAAAATCCAGTCGGTATGCAACTCCTGACCTTCCCTTAAATCACCTTTTGCCAAAGCTTTAGGCACTGAAGTTCCCGTATTTGAGAAAAAGAAATCCGGCGCTTGATTGTTGTCATAATCTCCCACGGCAATTCCCATTGGATAGGAATATTTTCCCGATAACGGATTGCTTTTTAGCTTAAAAGTGGTGCCGTCTTGGTTGATATAAATTCGCGGTTCGCCGGTATCATACGCCACCACCAAATCTAATTTGCTGTCATTATTTACATCCACAAAAATGCCTTGAAAAGTATTGTGGACATATTCCAGCCCAGCCGATTTTGTGATGTCTTTAAAAGTATTGTCGCCATTATTCAACAACAAAACACTGGATCCCCCATATTTTTTATCATTAAAAATGGTTTGACCTTCCATCAACCCTACTTTTATGTAACCGGCCACAAACAGATCTATAAATCCGTCTTGGTTAAAATCGCCCAATGTCAAAGAAATTGGGGTCGATTTTTCATTTAAATGGACATTGATTTCTTCTGATGAAAAAGTGCCGTTGTTGTTCATTAAAACAAATACGCCACTGTCTCTTGTTACCAATATATCCGTAAATCCGTCCTGATTGAAATCGTAGGAAACAGCACCCAAAGTATAGCCTTTTTTTACCGGTAATTTAACTTCCGAAGAAATATTTACAAAAACGCCATCTCTATATTGAAACAAAGCATCTTCCTGCGTGCTTCCTCCACCTAAAAATAATTCATCAATGCCATCATTATTAATATCGACAAGGCAAGAACCCAATACAGGCAAACTGGTTTTATCGTTAAATTCGTGCTTAAAATCAACAGTAACTTCTGTGAATTTCGGAATAATTGAATCCGGAACGGTTAAATCACAGCCTTTAATGGATAAAGGATTTGTGACATACGGATTGGTGGTGTCTTTCCAGAAATAAATTAATGCAACCCCAATAATTAGCACAATAATTAGTGGTAAAATCCATTTTAATTTTTTCATTTTTATAAAGTTTTTTGTTTGGTTTTGATGATAATTAACGACAATCCGAATACAATAAAATGTACCACATTCATAGCGATCGGACCAATGATAAATCCTACGGAAGGCGCAATGGTATAAATAACCAATACCGAAAGTAAAATAACAATTGGGTTAAAAATCGCCATCCATTTTGGATACAAAGTGTTGCCTTTTAGAATTGGAATCACAAATAATACAGAAATGGCGGCAACCCAAATCCGCAACGATTTCACTAAAATTTCTGCGTGGTCTTTATAGACTTCAATCAAAGACAGTAACGCAGTATCATTTGGGAATTCTGCAATTTTATGTACCAAATAACCTAACTGGGCTCTTGAAGAAATCCACATACCGCCAATCATAAAGGCAATTACGCCCAAAGCAAAAATTGCTGTGGCTATTTTTGGATTTTTTTCTTTGAAAATAAGGTATAAATGATAATAACCGGCAATATAAAACGGCACAAATGAAACTGCCACAAAATGTCCCAAAGTTAACCTGCTTAACGGAATTTGGTTAAAAAATTCGAAATTACTTCCGTCGTAACCAATGCCGCCAGGAGAATAGTGCAATAAAAATTCGCCAATTCCTACACCAATAGCACCAATTAGCCCAACGATTCCAGAAATAATTATTTGTTTGTCGGTTGATTTTTTCATTTTTATTAGGTCGAAATAAATACCATTACTTACATTCTCACAATATTGATAAGTGTAATAAATGCCAAAACACCTGTTAAAATGCTTAATATCAGATTTAAATTTTTTGCCAAACCCTTCGATTTCAATTGAATTAATTTAGCATAATGTGCGTACATATATAATAATACAAAAGTGCCAAGTGCTGAACCAATTACAAAACCCAGAATGTTTTGCTGAGAAAAACTCAGCCAGCCTGCAACATCTAATGCAGCTGTAACACCACAATAAAATGGAATTGAAAACATATTTAATGATGAAAGTAATAAGCCAACTTCAAAACTGTTGCCCGTTTTCTCTGTCATAGAATCTGTCGGCACTTTCTCCTTTTGTGATTGACGGTAGAAATAAAAAGACAATACCGCAAAAATCACGATACCTATTTCTTGCAGCAATTGCATAAAATCGGGATTGCTTCTTAAAAATTTAGTGAATATAATAGCAACATATGCTTGAAACAGCACCACTATTGAAACGCCAACAGCAAATTTTACAGCATCGGATTTGCTTTTATTCAAACTGATTTTAGTTGTGGTCATATTTAACATACTGGGTGTTAAAGTGCCTAAAAAAGAGGTAATGAAACCTAATATGAAATGGACGGCTAAACTCATTTAGAAAATTTAATATGAGGTGAATTTAGTGAATGAATAACACGTAAGTTGTATATTAAATATGAAAATTACACTTAAATATTAAACTATTTAAAATAATTCAAAGAAATTAAATAATCCTGATTTTAATTTTGGCAAAACCATATCTAATTAATTTATAAAACCAACCAGTCGTTAAATTTGAAAAAAACAGTATCTTTATCGTCCGAATTAAGCATTAAATATGGCGATGAAATCAATAAAAGAGAATTCAAAAACCTTGTTTGAAAGTTGGGTCAATCAATTTAGCGATGAACTTTTTTCTTGGGCTTTTCATAAAACTTCTTCCAGAGAAACCGCTGAAGATTTGGTTCAGGACACCTTTCTTTCCGCATATCATAAAATAGATTCAT
>CAMDPE010000054.1 GCA_945903795.1 Lutibacter flavus
ATTAACAAATCAATATAAATAAAAAACATTAAAAATGTATCTTTGAACAGAAGATTTAAAAAACAGCATAAATTTTATTTATTACACATTATATTAAATTACTTTTTTGTAGTTTTCACCAAACCAATCAACTACCACATGAAATTTTATCCTTTTAAGGCAATAGTCATCTTATTGCTAAGCATTTCCTTATTTAGCTGCAAAAAAACGATTACTTCTGAAGCAACTGAAACCAATTTTGTCAAAGAAAATTATGATAAAATGGAAACGACCATCACTATGCGCGATGGCATTAAATTGTTTACAGTCATTTATTCTCCAAAAGACAAAAGCAAAACCTATCCTATTTTATTGCAACGCACGCCATACAGTTGTCAGCCCTACGGTGCCGACACCTTGAAAACTAGCATTGCGCCCAATAAATATTTGATGGAAGAAGGAAATATTGTGGTATATCAGGATGTTCGCGGACGTTGGATGAGTGAAGGCACGTACGACAATATGCGCGCTTATATTCCAAATAAAAAAAGCAACAAAGACATTGATGAAAGTTCTGATACTTACGACACCATTGACTGGCTGGTAAAAAATGTGGAAAATAACAATGGAAATGTGGGAACTTGGGGAATTTCTTATCCTGGATTTTACAGTACCTGTTCAACTATTGATGCACATCCCGCTTTAAGAGCAGCCTCACCACAAGCACCTATTGGCGATTTCTTTTTTGATGATTTTCATCATAACGGCGCTTATTTGTTGAGTTATTTCAGGGCCACTTCCTTGTTTGGGACGCCAAAAGATAAACCTTCCGATACTGCCTGGTATTCCGTTCCCGATTTAAAAACAAAAGACCAATACCAATTTTTCTTGGATGCGGGTCCGTTAAGTAATTTAAACCACTTTTTTCAATATGAAAAATTGGATGAAACTGCTCCTCAAAACAAAGACAAAGTAGATGATTTTTTCTGGAAAGAATTGATTGAGCACCCAAATTACGATGAAGTTTGGCAAAGCAAAGGTATTATTCAGCATCTGAAAAATATAAAATCGTCCGTAGCAACCATGGTGGTTGGCGGAGAGTTTGATGCTGAAGATTTATATGGTGCTTTAGAAACCTACAAAACCATTGAAGCATACAACAAAGACAATTACAATACCTTGGTTTTCGGCCCCTGGAGTCACGGACAATGGGCAAGCACAGACGTTGAAAACAGTGTGGGAAATTATTATTTTGGTGATTCCATTTCCATAAAATTCCAAGAGCAAATTGAAACAAAATTTTTCAATCATTTTTTAAAAGGCAAGGGCGATAAGAATTCAGGTTTGCCTGAAGCATACGTTTATGATACAGGTAAAAAAGAATGGAAATCTTATGAAACCTGGCCACCGGAAAGTGCCAGAAAAATGTCAATGTTCTTGTCAGACAATCAAAAATTAACTGTTTCAGAAGAAAAAGAAATCGGCATAAAATTTATCAGCGACATTAAAAAACCCGTGCCCTATTCTGAAGATATAAAAACGGTATTCACACCAAGAAAATATATGACCGATGACCAGCGTTTTGCTGCCAGAAGGGGCGACGTGTTGGTTTTTGAGACTGAAATTTTGGAAAATGATTTCACTTTGGCCGGTGATATTTTGGCAAAACTGCAAGTGGCAACCACAGGAACCGATGCCGATTGGATTGTGAAAGTAATCGATGTGCATCCTGCGGATACTGAAGAAACTAACGAAAAAATGCAAGACCATTTAAAAATGAGCAATTATCATTTAATGGTTCGCAGTGAGGTGATGCGCGGAAAATTCAGAAATAGTTTTACTTATCCAGAGCCATTTGTTCCAAATAAAAAAACTGCAGTAAACATAAAGCTGCAAGACGTAAATCATACGTTTAAAAAAGGGCATAAATTGCAAATTCAAGTGCAGAGTACTTGGTTTCCTTTGATCGATTTGAATCCGCAAACTTATGTGGACAATATTTTTAAAGCGACAAAAGAAGATTTTAAAACCCAAACGCATACTGTTTTCACTTCTTCATCCATTGAGTTTTCAGTACTAAAGTAAAAAAGAAGAACCAAAACTTTTGATGTTGCCATCAAGGTTTTGGTTCTTACTTAAACTACTAACTAAAATTTTTCTACAAAATGATATGTTTGCTTTTCAGATTGAACTTTTGAAAAACAATATCGGTTTTCCTATTTATTTTCTATAAGCTAATGTATGATTATATGATTTAAAAAAAATGACATTTGTCAATTTTTTTAAATTTTTAACTTCAATTTCTTACAATTTTATCCAATCAGTAAAACAAGTCCCAAAAATATTGATGCAAAAATTAAAACGGCAGATTTCCAAAAAACATGGGCCTTTTTAAGTTCCATAAAATAAAACGCCACAGCCAGAAATTTTAGCATAAAAAGTACTAAAATAATGGAGGAAGCCGCTTTTAATCCGATATCCAATATAACCACCAAGGCTGCCAATATTGTTAGCGCCAAAAGCGATATAAGTACTTTAAAATACAGGTGATTTTTCACAGTTAATGTTTTATGATTTTAAAAAATTAAGTAAATTATGGGGAATAACAAAAGCCAAATCAGGTCGCACATATGCCAAAATGAGGCGCTGGCTTCAAAATCTTCAAGTTCTAAATTCGATTCTTTCTTATGTAAGCCAACATAAACGGAACTTAATATCACCAATCCAACAAGAATATGAATCACATGAAACAACGTAAGCATCCAATAAAACGAGAAAAAAGTATTGTAGCCAATCGATAAGCCTGCCTCAATTTTCTCATAATATTCGATACTCTTTAAGCCCAAAAATAAAAAACCACCCAACATTGTCAACTTCAAATACAAGGAAGATTTTTTGCTATTGTTGGCCTTAAAACTTTGTACTGATTTCGCCATAAAAAATCCGCTGGTTAACAAAAAAACGGTGTTGAATAACCCAAAAGTTGTGTTTAAAAGTAACCTTGAACTATGAAATACCTCGGGTTCGTCTTTGCTGTACACAACCATGGCAACCAAGGCCATACCGAAAGTAAATAACTCTAAAAAAATGATAATCCAAAGTAAAATACCACCTGGCGGATAATAGATATTTTTTGAATCTGTTTTAACTAAATCCATATATGATAATTGAGTTTTTTGAATGTTTTAATCCCAGTCTAACAATCGTTTTTGGCCTTCCAGTTTTTGAATTTCGGTAATGTCCTGAGACATTTCAATCACGCCTTTGTATTTTTTATCGTTATCACGAATTGCAAAATACCTGATATGGATAATTCTTCCCTTGAAATTAAACCAAAACTCAGCAACATCTTTTGTTCCGGCTTTAAATTCGGCCACAATGCGCAACACCATATCCACACTTTTTGGTGGGTGGCAAAAACGAACCTCGCGGCCAATAATGCCTTTGCTTCGAGGAAAAACCCTGTCGTCACCTCTGTTATAAAAGACTACTTTGTCATTTTCATCAACATAAGTAATGTCCACAGGCAAAAAACGCAGGAGTAAATTCACCTGTTCCGGTGTCATATAACCTTCGTCGTAATGGAAAGTGTTGTCTAATGAAAAAGACAAATCGCGTTGGGTAAAATCTTCACTTGGATGTACATACTCCACAGCAACAATTGCAGGGTAAGGTTCGGGTTTTTCGGTTAACATCCATCCAATTTCTTCATCTCCCTGATAAAAATCCTTCCACTCTTCTTCCGTTAACAATTCCAATGAATTTGGAAACAATCGCATATCTTCTATACTCAGCAAACGTTTAATTCCTTCCACCAAATAAGGAATATTGTCAATAATTTTGGTTGTGTTTTTTTCGGCATTGTAATCATTTAACAATCTGATTTGTGCTCTTAAATTGTCGTGAAAAGACCACATTCCCTGGCTTGGGCCTTCCCAACCATGTTTTTCCAAATAAGGAAACAACTGATTTTCTTTGCGTGCAAATCGTTTTTCAATGGTGGTTAACTGATTGAAAATGTTGAAATATTTCTGAAAATCTTCCACAGGATCAGCTTCCGTCAATTCTAATAATATATCTTGAATTAAGGCGCTTTCCCTGTAATATACTTCAACGGGATGGCCTTTCGGTAATTTTTCTACGGTTGATAAAAAAGAATTCATTATTAAGATTTTATATTTTAGTAAATAGTTGATTTTGGGCTGTTAAACCTTTGAGCCATTTGAAATTTTATGAACTATTTCTTGAATTTCCTTTTTCAGAACTTCAAATTCAATGTTGCTTTCCTTGCAGGCAGCTTCAAGCGTTGCACCTCCTCCACAACAAAAATCTATTTTATATTTACTAAAAACATGGTCGGCTCCCATATTTTGGGCCACCACTTCTGCAACAGTATTTTCTTTAGTGATATTCATCATTTTACATTTTAATTATAATGCAAATATAATAATAAAATACCATTTTGTCTTTTATTATTTAGTTAATATTCATCTTAAATTAAAGTTTAAGTTTTGTGAAAATTAGTTTTTGAAAATTGCAGGAATTGGACCTATGACTGATGCCTTATTTTTTCGAATAACAGCACCAACGATTTTAGCAATTCAACTGGCGTGGTTAAAATCTGATAATGATTTTGCCCAAACATTTGCGGTAAATAATATTTTGCCTGTGCTTCTATGGCCAGCGCATAGGAATTTATTTGGCGTTCATTTAATTCGCGTAAGGCTTGTTTCACGTCGTTGACGCCATATTTTCCCTCGTACTTATCATAATCGTTGGGCTTTCCGTCAGAAATTAAAATCACCCATTTATTTTTGGTTTCCCGCTTGTCCAGCATCGCACCCGAATGCCGCAAGGCAGCGCCAATTCTTGTGTAACCGCTTGGTTCAACTGCACCAACTTTAAACTTTGCCTTGTTCCAATCTTCGTCAAAATCTTTTATGGTAATGTAGGTTGAATGGTTTCTGGTTTTTGAATAAAAACAATCTATGGAAAAATCGATATTAAATTCATTCAAGAGTTCGCCAAATAAAATAGACACTTCCTTTTCAACATCAATCACACGATTTCCGGCAGCATAACCATCGCTCGACAAGCTAATGTCCAACAACAATAAAATAGACAAATCTTTTTCTTTTTTTCGTTTGGAAAGGTATATTTTTTCAGAAGGCGTATGTCCGGAATGCACATCAACAAATAAATCTGTTATGGCATCAATGTCAAATTCTTCACCTTGGGTTTGCCTGCGCTGAAATTGGTATTTATTATTTACCGTGGTCAGCATTTTTCGCAATCCGATTAAGGTCGAATTATTCTTTAAAATCGTTCTTTTATAATAAGAAACATTCGATTTCAGCAATGTTTTCGGATACACTTTACAAAAATCAGGTTTATAGGCGCGTTTGGAATAATCCCATTCATCATAAATGATATGATATCCCGCGCTGTCATATTCGGCACTTTCTGAAACCGTTGTGTTTTCGATAAAATCGGCCTGATAAACAGAATGGGCTGTATCATCAACGCGAACTGTATATTTCATATTAAGTTCATCCAACGCATTGGCGTGGTCTTCCAAATCATCATCGCCATCAAAATCCTTAAAATTTCCGCCAAACTCTTCCACAGTTTCCACTTTTTCAAATTGATGTTGCAGCACAGCGTCTTCTTGCTGTTTTACATCAACTTGCACTGAAATAATTTCTTCAACAGCTTTGGATTTTAAAGTAGTTTTTGGTTGATCTTCCTGGCCTTTTTTCACCTCATCTGTGAAATTCTTCAACACATCGCCAGCATCTTCCAAATTATTTCGCATCCACTTTCCATAGATAAAAGTATAATCGGCCATCGTTTCGTCCTTGGCTTTGCTTTTGTAAAATTGAATAAACAACTCGAAGTATTTTTTAGTGACAGGAAATTGATCGAACATAGATTCCAAAACAACCATTGAAGTTTCCTGTGCTTTTTGCTGGGATTCAAACAATTCATGCTCCTGATGGTCGTTCCAGTTTAAGTTTAAATTTTTTTGAACCGACAAATAAACGATTCTGAATAAATAAAAGGAAATATTCTCATCTGAAGAAGGAAAATCGGAAAAAGTTACCGGAAGAAAAAAGTTATTATTTTTATAACCACCTTCTCTTTCCGCATCAAAAATCTCAATGCATTCGCCGGTGATGGCACGCGCAAAAATTGTTAATCGCGGTTTTAAATCGGATAAATTAACTGCATGGGCGATGTTATCCTGTTTTTTTAGGTTTCGTCGCTTAAAGTAAAAAGCGAGTTTGGTAAACAAGTATTCATCTGGTTCGAACATATTTTGAGTTTTCAGTCACAGTTTTCAGTTATTTTTTATTTCAAAAGCATAAACTATAAACCATAAACTTTATTAAATCATTAAGTTACATAAATCCTTCAAGGCTTCTATCACTTCCAAATCATCGGTCAATGGTTCCACAACGGCAACTTCAACCGACAGTCTTTTTGGCAAACCGCTATGAATTAATTTGGCTGCATCAACCAGCAAACGAGTTGAAACTGTTTCTGCCAAACCAAGTTCCGTCAGGTTTCTGATTTTTGCGGCGATATTCACCAATTTTTTTGCAATATCAAGTTCAATTCCAGTTTCGTTCACTAATATTTCTGCTTCAATTTTAGCCTCAGGATAGGCAAAAGAAGTTGCTATAAACCGTTGTCGGGTTGAAGGTTTTAATTCTTTAAATCCCTTTTGATAACCCGGATTAAAGGAAGCCACCAACATAAAATTGTTGTGTGCCTTCACCATTTCTCCCAATTTATCGATAAACAATTCACGCCTGTGATCGGTAAGCGAATGTATGGCGACGATCACGTCGGGCCTTGCTTCCGCAATTTCATCCAAATAAATAATAGCACCTTCTTTTATGGCGGTTGTTAGCGGTCCGTCTAACCAAATTGTTTCTGCGCCTTTTATAATGAAACGACCAATTAAATCGGTTGAAGAAGTCTCTTCGTGACAGGAAATAGTGATCAATTTTTTATCCAATTTATGGGCCATAAACTCGATAAATCTTGATTTACCAGTACCTGTTGGCCCTTTCAACAAAAAGGGAATTTTATTTTTGAAGGCGTGTTCAAACACCTCAATTTCTTTACCGATTGCGTGGTAATAGGGAGCTTTCATACTCATAATTATTGTTATTAAAAGATTTTATAGGCGATAAAAAACCAGCGTTTCTGACTATATCAGTAAATTTAAAAATATAATCATCAACGCTGGAAATCCATCTAAAAAACTACAAAAATTCTTTATTTACATAGATTATTCATTAATTTCCAATGCTTCATCACTTGGTTTTCCATGCTTATAAAAATCAATGATATAAAGTATGATTCCTGTAGCAAATATGGAAGCGCAAAGCACCAAAACCACAAAGTGAATGGCGATTTCTTTTTGCACCAACATAAAATCCATTTTAAACTTTCGTTCTAAATAAACCTGTGCAACACCGGCAACGCCAAAAGCAACTGTCATTCCAAGCATCCCAACGTTAGCAAGCCAAAAAGCCATTCTTCCTCGAGAACTGTCGTATAATTTTCTTCCTGTCATATTTGGCAAACTATAACTGATAATCGCCAAAACAATCATTCCATAAGCGCCCCAAAATGCCAAGTGACCGTGCATTGCTGTAACCAAAGTACCGTGGGTGTAAATATTTGTTTGTGGCAATGTATGCGCAAAACCAAGCAATCCGGCACCAACAAATGATAAAATAGCTGCACCAAGTGTCCAATATAAAGCCAATTTATTTGGATGTTTTTTCTCCCCTTTTCTATACATATTTACTGCGAATAAAGCCATCGCCAAAAATGCTAAAGGTTCCAATGCTGAAAAAATACCTCCAACAATCAGCCATATTTTATTTACGCCAATATAATAGTAATGATGCCCGGTACCCAAAACTCCTGATAAGAAGGTTAAACCTACAATTACATACAGCCATTTTTCAATAACTTCTCTGTCAACACCAGTCAATTTGATCAATAAGAAAGATAAAATACCGCCCATAATCAATTCCCAAACACCTTCAACCCATAAATGAACTACCCACCAACGGAAAAACGAATCCGTTACCTGACTGTCGAAAGGCAACATTCCCGGTAAATACAGCAATGCGGCAAAAAGCAATCCCATAGAAAGCACCAAAGCCGTTGTAGTTTGGCGTTTTCCCTTAAATAACGTAGTTAAAATGAGCCCTAAAAATAAGAGTACGTTTACTACAACCAAATAATCCAAAGGCCTTGGAATTTCTAAAAATTTTCTTCCTTCCCAAATATTAAAGTGAAATCCAACGATGGCGGTTACACCAACCAATGCCAAACTGATCAATTGGACATAAGCCAATTTTACGTTTACCAATTCGCGTTGCGCTTCTTCAGGAATAATATAATAAGCCGCGCCCATAAAACCGGACAATAACCAAACTACCAGTAAGTTTGTATGAACCGCCCTTGCTACGTTAAAAGGCACAAATTCGTGTAAATTATCGAACCCTATGCGGGCGAATCCCATGACAAAACCATAGGTTATCTGTAAAACTAACAGCAGCATTGAAAGGGCAAAAAACCAATAGGCTACTTTTTGTGATTTATATTTCATAATGTTCTTTATTATTTGTTGATTTTTTCTTTAGCCAATGGAGAAACTACCCTATCGAAACCATTTAAATCGATTTTTCCGATCCAGTTAAAAAAGGCAACCACATCTGATGCTTCTTGCTCTGTCATTCCGTAAGCAACCATTTTTCTTCCGTTGAGTTGCCAAGGACTTGGTGACATTAAAATACTCTTGATAACAGTTTCTCCGTTACCATCGTATCGAATATTTAATCGGTCAACAACTTTAGTTAATTCGGGTGCGTAATAAGCGCCTTCACCCAATAAGGTATGGCAACCCATGCAGTTGTTGGATTCCCAGATTTCTTTTCCTCTTACCACTTCGGCAGTGAGGTTTTCTCGATTTGTTTGGTCATTTCCTTTAGAGAAAGAATAAATGGTAAGCCCTATAAATATAAGGAACGTTACCAATGTTCCTCCTAAAAAGAAAGCCCTTGCTTGTTTTTTAGATAACATATTTTAACAGTTTTATTGGTTAGTAAATTCATTTATTATTAAAAGACCTTTTTATCTTTTAATAGGACGAATTTATAGCCTTCTTACTCATTAAACTATGATATTTGTCATAAAATCTATTCGTGAGGTTCCTCGAAAGAAGAACTGATATCTTTTAAGGTTCCGAGACCACCTTTATCCGAAATTTCCTTGGCAAACTCTATAATTGTTAAATCCCTAAACTTCGCCAATATATTGTTTTTAAAAGGCACGACAATAAAATGTACCGGACAAGGATTTGTAGCATCGCATTCGTTTAAACCCAAAAAACAGCCATTCAATTTATTTAAACCATCAATATTATCAATAATGTCAAGCACATTTTTTTGTTTATTCTTTTCGGATAAATAGAAACCTCCATGTGGACCTTTACTGGAAGAAATTATTTTGCCTCGCACCAGCTGCTGAAATAATTTGGCCAAAAACGGACTTGGAACATCAATTGTTTCTGCAATTTCCTTAACGCTTATTTTTCTATCTTCATTTGAATGTTCTGCTAAGTACAAAGTTGATAAAATAGCATATTTACTGGCATTTGATAACATTTCTATATTTTTTACAATTTATTTCCGCAAAAGTACCAAAAAAAAAGAGTAATTGGTATTATATTTTATTGAATTTTGCTGTAAAATGTCTCATAATGGATGCTTCCTCCACAATTGTATAACCCGATTTTGCTTCTTCCCTTGTATCGTAAATATTCTTCAACGCCACTGCAATATAATCCATATGATTGTTGGTATAAACCCTTCTTGGAATAGCCAACCGCACCATTTCCAATTCAGGATAGCGATTTTCCCGGGTTACCGGATCTCTGTCGGCCAAAACGGTTCCTATCTCAACGCCTCTAATGCCACCAACGATATAAATTTCAACCGCTAAAGCCTGCGCTCTGTATTCTTCTCTTGGAATTTTAGGGACAAATTTATTGGCATCTAAAAATATGGCATGACCTCCAAAAGGTTGTTGAACGGGTACGCCAAAATCAACCAACTTTTGTCCTAAGTAAGCAATTTGCTCTACCCTGCTTTCTAAATAATTAAATTCTGTCGCTTCATCCAATCCAACAGCCAATGCGCCCATATCACGGCCATTCATTCCGCCATAAGTGATAAAACCTTCAAACATAATGTTAAAAACAGTTGCTTGCTTAAAAACTTCTTCGTTGTTAAGGGCAATAAAACCGCCCATATTTACCAATCCGTCTTTTTTTGAACTCATTGTCATTCCGTCACCATAAGAAAATACTTCTTTGGCAATTTCCTTGATAGATTTATTTTCATATCCAGGTTCACGTTTTTTAATAAAATAAGCATTTTCAGCAAAACGGGCAGCGTCAAAATACAATGGAATTCCGTACTTTTTGCATAAAACAGAAACCTCTTTGGTATTTTGCACAGAAACTGGCTGTCCGCCTGCGCTGTTGCAGGTAATAGTTAATACTACGAAAGGAATTTTTTCTTTTGGATGGCTTTTAAAAACCGTTTCAAGTTTATTTAAATCAACATTTCCTTTAAATGGATGCATATTTGAAGTGTCAAAAGCTTCATCAATGGTACAATCTACCGCCTTTGCTTTTCTAAATTCAATATGGCCTTTAGTGGTGTCGAAATGTGAATTTCCGGGAACAATATCGCCTTCTTTCACCAAAGCGGAAAACAACACATTTTCAGCAGCTCGGCCTTGGTGTGTGGGTAAAAAATAATTAAAACCGGTAATTTTTTTTACAGTTTCTTTCAGTTTCAAAAATGAGGAAGAACCGGCATAACTTTCATCGCCAATCATCATTTCAGCCCATTGCCTGTCGCTCATGGCACCAGTTCCGGAGTCGGTCAATACATCAATAAAAACTTTATCCGAAGAAAGGTTGAATAAATTATAATCAGCTTCCTGTATCCATATTAATCGTTGCTCTTGTGTTGAACGCTTGATGTGTTCAATCATTTTGATTTTATAGGGTTCTGCGTATGGTAATTCCATATGAATATATTTAAAAGTTGTAAAAAATTTGTAAAAAGGTGATTGAGTATTGTTAAATAAGAATAAAATTAGGCACGAAAAGATTCTGGGCGCTTTATATTCAAAAAGACATCTGCGTACAATTTAAAATAGCTTATGTTTTTCATTTACTAATTTCTAGGCCTCAAATTTACAAAAATAATTAAACAATTATTTTAATACTTTTTAATCTTTTTAATGATGAAAATCTGTAATTCAATAAATATTAAACCAATGCTTATCCTTGAAAATTTACAAGATTAAGATTTGCTTAAAATACAGATTAAAATTTAGTATTATGACAAATATCATTATCTTCGCAAAACGTTTTTTTACTAATAAATCTATAAAAATGAACAAACTTCTTTCACTCATTTATTCAACTCGCGTTACAGCTGTTTTATTTTTAGTTTTTGCTGCGGCGATGGGCGTTGCAACATTTATTGAAAATGATTACGGCACTGAAACTGCAAAAGCATTGATCTTTAATGCCTGGTGGTTTGAGGCAATTATGGCGTTTTTTGCTATTAACTTTTTTGGAAATATTTTTAAATACAAACTTTACAGAAAAGAAAAATTAGTGGTACTGATTTTTCACTTGTCCTTTTTTTTAATACTGGTTGGCGCAGGAATAACGCGCTATATTAGTTTTGAAGGAATTATGCCCATTAAAGAAGGCGCCGTAAGCAATGTTTTTTTTACTGAAAAAAGTTATATAAGTGTTGTTGTAAATGATGGAAATGAGCAAAAAACACCTTACCATCAAGAAATTTTATTATCAGCTTTGGGAAATAACAATTTTCATTACAAAACTGATTTTAAAGGAGCTGACGTTGACGTAAAATTGACAAAATACATACAAAATGCCCAGGAGGTTTTTGAAGCGAATGAAACTGGTGACGAATATTTAAAATTTGTGGAATCAGGCGCTGGCGGAAGGCATGACCATTATATTAAAAAAGGATCCATAGAAGAAGTGCATGGTGTTTTGGTAGGTTTTGATTCTCCTACTCCAAATACTGTAGATTTTATAACTACTGAAAGCGGTTTAAAAATTAAATCGGTTGTTGATGGAACTTTCTTTAGGATGGCTGATAAATTTGAAGGTATCGTTGTTAAAGATTCTTTGCAGGATTTTTCACTTTTGGCTGTTCATAATATTGCCGGAATGCAATTTGTGGTTCCACAAATGCCTATTAAAGGTTCCTATAAAACAGTTTCAGGCACTAAAGAACAATCTGATTTGGCACAATTAGAATTTGAAGTTACCGCTGGTGGTGAGACAAAAACAGTAAAAGTTAAGGGAACTAAATTTGCCATACAGCCACCAACAACGTTTTCTATTGGAAACTTAAATTTTAGAATGAGTTATGGTGCGATGCAAATGCAATTGCCGTTTAGCATTAAATTAAACGATTTTCAACTAGACAACTATCCGGGATCTAACAGCGCTATGTCATTTGCCAGTGAAGTAACCGTTATTTCACCAGAAAAAACCTTCGATTTTAGAATTTTTATGAACAATATATTAAATTATAAAGGCTACAAATTTTTTCAGTCAAGCTACAACATAACACCCGAATACGAAGAAACTCATTTATCCGTCAATCACGATTTCTGGGGATCCACAGTTACCTATATTGGTTATTTTTTATTATATGCAGGATTAATGTTGATTATGTTTGTGAAAAACACACGATTTGACTTCCTTAGAAATAGTTTGGATAAAATTAGAAAGAAAAAAGCAGCGGCAACGACCATTTTATTGCTATTGATTTCAACCTTGGGGTTTTCACAAGATCACGCTCACGCGCCTCTTCAAATGCAAATAGATTCAATGGTGACAGCCAATATTATTGATGAAAACCACGCTGATAAATTTAGCAGGGTTATTATACAAGATGCTGGAGGAAGAATGAAACCTGTGCATACTTACGCCTCAGAGTTGTTAAGAAAAGTCAGCAAATCAGATACTTTTAAAGATATGAATGCCACGCAGGTATTTTTATCCATTGAACAAAATCCGAGACTTTGGTTTCAAGTTGCCATCATTTATGTTGAAACAGGAAATACGAAGCTGAGAGATTTGATAGGTATTCCTCATGAACAAAAATATGCATCGCTTGCCAACTTTTTTGATGAAAAAGGAAATTATAAACTGGCTGATGTGCAACAGACAGCTCAAAAAAGCAACATCAAAAGTAAGTTTGAAAAAGATGTTATCAATGTTGACAGAAGGGTGAATTTATTATATTCTGCCATTACAGGCGATGTTTTGAGAATTTTTCCAATTCCAAATGATCCAACAAATAAGTGGATTTCTCATAATGATTTAGATACAGCAAATTTTAAAGGAGCGGACTCTGTATTTGTTCGTCAAATTTTACCGGTGTATTTACAAACTTTAACGACATCCCAAAAAACAAATAATTACACACAATCAGATGAAATTTTAGAAGGAATAATAAAATTTCAACAAAAATATGGAAGTGGAGTTTATCCTGCAAAACATAAAATTGATGTTGAAATTGTCTATAACAAATACGATATTTTCAAAACAATATACAGCTACTATTTGTATATTGGAACATTAATGTTCTTTTTGGTGATTTTTCAAATTTTTAGGAAAAATAAAATTCTTGATTTCTCAATCAAAGCTTGTATTGCCATTGTAATATTGTTATTTACGCTTCATACAGGAGGTTTAATTGCTCGTTGGATTGCCAGTGGAAATGCACCTTGGAGCAACGCTTATGAATCTATGATTTATGTAGGTTGGGCAACTATGCTTTTCGGATTGTTGTTTGGACGAAAATCGTCGATGACGATTGCCGCAACCTCGTTTTTGACCGCATTTATTTTAATGGTGGCGCATTGGAACTGGATGGATCCTGAAATTGCAAACCTGCAGCCTGTATTAAATTCTTATTGGTTAATGATTCACGTTTCCATTATTGTGGCGAGTTACGGTCCGTTTGCCTTGGGGATGATTTTAGGTTTGGTTGCCTTAATTTTAATGATTTTAACCACTTCAAAAAATAAAGAAAAAGTTGGATTAATGATTAAGGAAATCACCATTATTAATGAAATGGCTTTAACGGTTGGTTTAATCTTATTAATTATTGGGAACTTTTTAGGTGGAATGTGGGCAAATGAAAGCTGGGGACGATATTGGGGATGGGATCCAAAAGAAACCTGGGCGTTAATAAGTATTATGATTTATGCCTTTGTCTTACACTTACGTTTGGTTCCCGGTTTAAGAAGCAGATTTACATTTAATATGTTTTCTGTTGCTTCGTTCGCTTCTATTGCAATGACTTATTTTGGCGTAAACTTTTACTTATCCGGACTGCATTCTTATGCGAGCGGAGACAAAGTAATTACACCAACTTTTGTGTATTATGCGATCGCGATTTTTACAATTTTAAGTGTGCTCGCCTATTTTCAATTTAAAAAACATTATAAAAAATAATTAAAACCGTTGCAAAAATGTAACTTTGCATTCAAAAAAAAATTTATAAATGTTTAATAAATATATAAAACTAGTAATAGCGGCAGGAATTTTAGTTTGGGCAGTATTTCAATTTATTGAAGGAAACATTATGAACGGTATTACAATTGTGCTACTGTCAAGTATTTTTGTGCTGTTTTACTTTAAAAATGAATTTATATTATTGGCATTTCTTCAATTGAGAAAGCAAAATTTTGTTGGCGCAAGCAAATGGTTGTCGTATATAAAAAATCAGGAAAGCGCTTTAATTAAAAAACAGCAAGGTTATTATAATTTCTTACAGGGAATTATGGTTTCTCAAACCAATATTAACCAGGCAGAAAAATACTTTAAAAAAGCATTGAGTCTTGGTTTAAGCATGAAGCATGATATAGCCATGGCAAAATTGCAATTGGCTGGTATTGCTATGTCTAAAAGACGAAAGAGAGAAGCAACTATGTTAATCACTGAAGCTAAAAAACTGGACACTCAAAATATTTTAAAAGATCAAATTAAAATGTTGAAGGATCAGCTTAAAAAAATATAAATCTTATATCACAAAAAATGCACGCCAATTGGCGTGCTTTGTTTGTGATTATATTTAGCGATTATTCGATAATTATTGGTGTTAATGACTTGTTGTATTGAATGATAAAAACGCCGTGGTTCTCAAAACTTCCTAACAAATTTCTGTCATATTTAAAAAGCGTTGATATCCTTGATGATTTCCCTGCATTTAGCCCTTCCTCCAAATTGCCCATCGTTGCAATTCTTACTAAAACATCATAAGTGATATCAAATCCTTTTAATGCGTATTTTGAAGGTATTGCATAATTTTTATCCTGATAGGTTTTGTAAAAATTATTGAC
>CAMDPE010000055.1 GCA_945903795.1 Lutibacter flavus
ACTGCATAGTGGAAAGCAATTCCATTATTGCTGCCGGTGCCGTTGTCACAAAAGGAACACACATTAAATCGGGAAGTATTTATGCTGGAATGCCTGCTAAAAAAATTAAGGATATCAGCGAGGAATTAATTTCGGGCGAAATAAACAGAATTGCCGATAACTATGTAAAATATGCAGGTTGGTATAAGGAAGGAAGCTAAAAAGCCAGTTTTTCCACAGTAAATTCAGCAGTTACATCATTCAAAATTTCTTTTAAAACTTTTGTTTCGGCATTGGTATAAAATTGATGGTGGCTTTTAGTTGTTGAAGCTGAAAGCAAGTTGTGTTTCTCTAAAATGGCTTTGGTTTGTTTGGCGACTGCTTCACCCGAATCAATTATGGTGATATTTTCGCCAATAATTTTTTTAATTTGTGGAATTAGGTAAGGGTAATGCGTACAACCCAGCACCAAGTGATCAATATTAAACTTTAGCATTGGCGTTAAATAGGTTGAAAGCAACTGATTAATTTCAGGAGAATTTAATTTTCCATCTTCAATTAATGGAACCAAACCTTCGCCATCTTGCTCAATCGTCGTAATGTTTTTGGTATATTCCTTGGTCGTTTTTTCAAACAGTTTGCTCGATAAAGTTCCTTTGGTGGCCAAAATTCCGATGGCGCCTGTTTTACTTAAAAGGGCTGCGGGTTTAATGGCTGGTTCAATGCCAATAAACGGAATTGTGTAATTTTTTCTTAAATAATCAATGGCGTTAGTGGTGGCTGTATTGCAGGCAACAATGATTAATTTGCATCCTTTAGAAATTAAATACTCCGTATTTTTAACACTTAAAGCAATAATATCTTCGGAAGATTTTTCGCCGTAAGGCGCATTTTTACTGTCGGCTAAATAAATAGTGTTTTCATTCGGCAACAGTTTTACAACTTCTTTCCAAATGGAAGTGCCGCCAATGCCTGAATCGAATATGCCAATAGGTTTGTTGTTCATACAAATACAAAAAGACTGTTCAAAATTTTTAATACAAAATTTATTAAAAAACTAACCTTTTTTTAATTGCCCATAATGGGCCTTTCATTAAGATAAAGGTAAAAAAAATCCCGCAAAAGCGGGATTAATATTTTGTGCAATAATTTTTATATTATTGGATGCCTAATTTAGTTTTAACTGCTGGCAATAAATCTGTTCCATTTGCTACAATTAAGGTAGAAGCTTCTAAAACGTAAGTAAAACCTTGGGCGGTGGCAACTTCATCAATTGCTTTTTTTGCTTTTTCTAAAATAGGTTTTAAAATTTCATTTCTTCTGTTGGTAATATCCTCTCTCGCAACTTGAGAAGCCTGATACAAATTTTGTTGGTCTTTTTGAACTTCAACACTTCTTTGTTGATTCACCTCATCTGTTTGAGAAGCTGCTTCTGTATCATATTTTTTTAATTTTGCTTCTAATTTTGTTTCTTCAGATTTTAGCTCAGTTTCATAAGTTTTGCTTAATTTTTCAATTTCGGCATTCAATGTTTTTGTTTCAGGCATTAGGCTTATTAACAAATCGGTGCTTATATGACCAATTTTTTGTTGTGCTTGCATGGTGTTAAATCCTAAAGTAACTACTGCGATTAATAATAAGGTTTTAAAATGTTTCATTTCTTGCTTGTTGTTTAAATTAATTATTTTCTTTTTTTTCTTGTTGGGCCTTTTTGGCCGCCTCAATTTCCTTTATTCTTTGTTGCCTTTTTTCTTCAATTGCTTTTTTTTGTTCTTCTCTTTGTCTGAGTTTTTCTGCTTTCTGGTCTTCAATTTTCTTTTTTAACGCTTCTTTTTTAGCTTCACGGTCATCTATTTTTTCTTGTAAAGCCTCATCGTTAATTTCGGTATTTACTTCAACATTTTCATCTGTAATTATATCAACCTTGTCTTGTTTCTTATTTTGTTTTTCTTTTACGGCTTCTTCTTTTTTTGATCTTGTAACGCTGTTCAAAACCAATTCGCTAATGTCAAATTCCTTATTTGTGTATAACATAAGCAACGCACTGGATTTGTCCATCACAAAGTCAAACTTTCTTTTTGTTGCAATATCCTGAATTGCATTATAAACAATATCCTGAACCGGTTTCACCAACTGTTGTCTTAAAAAGAACAAATCACCATCCGTGCCAAAGTGTGCAATTTGTAAATTTTTTAAATCCAGTTCCTTAATTTGTATATCTTCCTCTTTCTCTTCAATTAACGCTTTTGTAAGCAGTGCCTTTTCATTATTCAACCCTGCTTTTAAAGCTTCAATTTCTTTCTGTTGCTTCTCAATATCATTTTGCCAATTGATTGCTTTGGCATTAATTGTTGCTTGGGCATCCATATATTCCGGGATATTTTCCAAAATATACTCCAAATCTACGTAACCAATTTTTTGGGCTTTTTGCGCCATGGACGTAAACCCAAAAATTAAAAATGCAAATAAAAAGATTCTCTTTGTCATAACTATCATGTATTTATAAAAAATTGTGCCAATTAATTATTCATTAATACAAATATAACTGTTTTTGGTTAAAATTGTTGTCCGATAATAAAGTGTGTTTGCCAGCCCGATTTTACTGTTTCCCCAGGCAATGGATCAAATCCGTGTGCGAAGTCAATTCCTAACAATCCAAATGCTGGCATAAATACCCGCAGACCTAGTCCGGCCGAGCGTTTTAACACAAATGGATTAAAGTTTTTAAATCCGTCATAAGAGTTTCCTGCTTCTAAAAATCCTAAAACATAAATGGATGCTGATGGTTTTAAAGTGATTGGATACCTCAATTCCATTTGAAATTTGTTGTAAACTGTACCGCCATCTATTGTTGACAATCGTCCGTTTTCATAACCTCTTAAAGCGATGGTTTCCCTACCATCTAATTGGTAAGAAGCCATTCCGTCACCACCAACAAAATATCTTTCAAAAGGTGAGTCACCTAGTTTTTTATTATAATTTCCCAAAAAGCCAAACTCTGCATTTGACATAATAACCAAATCTTTTGTTAATGCGGTGTACCATTTACCTTTGAAACTGGCTTTGTAATACTCCAGCCATTTGTACTTTTCGGCAAGGTCAATAGATGAATAATCTTTTGTTTCTACCAAAGAGTAAGGGAATGTTAATTTGGCACCAATGCTAAAATCGGAACCGTAAGTTGGAAAAACAGGATTTGAACCAGCCGAACTTCTACCTAAGGTAATATTGTAAGATAAGTTATTTAAATTACCGTTGCTTAAGGTTAAGTTTCCAATTCTCATTCCATATTCTTTCAAGTCATACAATTGGTAGCTGATGCTTTGTGACAAAGTAAAATAGTTATCTGGCCATTTTAAACGTTTTCCCAAGCCAACTGTTGCGCCAATAATATTCAATCGTTGATCTTTGTCTACTTTATTGGTGGTGTAATCGTACCTAAATTGTTTTGAGTTGTAAATTGAAAATGACAATGATTGTGGCTTTTTTCCACCCAACCAAGGTTCAGTAAAGGAAAAACTTGAAGTGGTGTAATACCTACTTTTTTGAAGACGTAACGAAAGCGTTTGTCCATCACCCATTGGAAGCGGCTTGTAAGCTTTACCGTTAAAAATATTTTTTACAGAAAAGTTGTTAAATGACAATCCTAATGTTCCAATAAATGAACCACCGCCATAACCACCTTGTAATTCTATTTGGCTTGATCCTTTTTCGGCAACAGTATAATCAATATCAACTGTTTTGTCCTGGTAATTCGGATTTAAATCTGGCGTAATTGCTTCAGCATCAAAAAAGCCCAATTGTCCAATTTCCCGGATGGTTCTTATGATATCGCTTTTGCTGTATAAATACCCTGGTTTTGTTCTTATTTCTCTATAAATTACGTGGTCATTGGTTCTGTCGTTTCCATTAACGGTAATTTTTTTGATTTTTGTTGGAGCATCTTCATAAATTCTAATTTCAACATCAATTGAATCGTTATTAATTCTTGTTTCAACAGGTAAAACTCTTGAAAATAAATAACCATTATCTTGGTATACGGTAGTAATATCTTCTGAATCTGGTTTTCCCGTACCGGAAACTCTTTCTTTCAACACTTTTCCGTTATAAGTATCTCCTTTTTCTATTCTTAAGATGCTTTGTAATTGTTCGTCTGTATATCTAGTATTTCCTAAAAATCGGATATCTCCAAAAATATATTTTTTTCCTTCTTCAACTTTAAGGTCTAAACTTATGGTATTGTCTTCGTTAAATGTTAACGAATGGTCAATTACTCTGGCATCTCTATAGCCTTTTTCACTGTATGCAATTACAATATTTTCAAGATCAGTATTAAAATCGGCTTCAATATATTTTGATTTCTTCCAAAATCTACCAAACATTTTTTGTTTGGTTTTTTTCATCGCTTTTTTAAGCCTTTTGTCGCTAAAAGCTTCATTCCCATCAAAATTGATGTTTTTTATTTTTATCTTTTCTCCTTTATCGATATAAACCAACATATCAACGGTATTTACGTTTGAGGTGTCGGGTTTGGTGTCTAAAGTAACTTTTGCTTTTAAATAGCCTTTTTCCTGGTATTTTTTTCTGAAGTAATTTTTGGAAGTCACCATTAAGTTGTCTGTCAACATGGCTCCTTTTTTAAGCTCGGCATCTTTTTGCAATTCTTTAGCTTTGCTTTTTTTAACACCTTCAATGGTTACATTGTTAAGTTGCGGCAATTCCAAAACTTCAAATTCCAAATAGGCAACATTTCCGTCGATTTTGGAAACATACACTTCTACATTGCTAAATTGTTTTGTTTCGTACAATTTTTTAATGGCGCTTGTTAATTTGTCTCCGGGAAGTTTAATTTCTTGGCCCACAACCAAACCGGTAAAAACCTTTACAGTTTCATCTTCAAATTTTTGAAGCCCTTTAACAGTAATTCCGCCAAGTTCGTAATTGGTGTCCTTAACAAAAATAGTGTTTGTTTTTATGGGAATTATGGTGTCGTTCACCATGATATCCTTAATTAGGGTATCATTTTTTATTTCGATATTTTCTGAATTATTTTTTAGAAGTTCTTGCGCTGTTGTGGCGTTAGATGATAAAATAATTGTAAAAAGTAATAGCGCTATGTTAAATTTAGTCATTGATTTTTTCAATTTGTTGGCTTGTTTTACCAAATCGTCTTTCTCTTTGTTGATAATCTACTATGGCTTTAAACAAATTTTCTTTCCTAAAATCTGGCCAAAGCGTATCTGTAAAATACAGTTCAGCATAAGCAATTTGCCACAATAAAAAATTGCTGATTCTTTTTTCGCCACTCGTTCGAATCAATAAATCAACGTCCGGCAAAGAAAACGTATATAAATGATTATTAATAATATTTTCGTTAATTTCTTCAATAGCAAGTTGATTATTAACAACTTTTTTTGATATATTTCTGATAACATTAACAATTTCTTCCCTTGACCCGTAACTTAATGCAAGCGTTAGAGTTAATGAGGTATTATTTTTGGTTTTTTCAACAACTTCCGCAAGTTCAATCTGCGCTTTTTCCGGCAGGTTTTCGATGTTGCCAATGGTGTTTAATTTGATGTTGTTTTTAACCAAGGTATTTAATTCTTTTCTTAAAGAAGATACCAACAAAGCCATTAAAGTTTTTACTTCCAGTTTTGGCCTGTTCCAATTTTCTGTTGAAAAAGCGTAGAGTGTTAAATAGTTGACGCCAATTTCTCGACAGCCTTCAATAACATCCTTTACGGAGGTTACGCCGTTTTTATGTCCAAAAACTCTTGGTTTTCCTTTCATTTCTGCCCATCTGCCGTTTCCATCCATAATGATTGCAATATGGTTTGGCAGATTGTTTGTATTTATTTGGGATTTAAAATCTTCCATTAATTGGGGTTTGCATAACAAGGTGGTCTTCCAAACGAGTAAACAAGCGATATTCCCGTTAGCATATACCAATCGTTGCTGTCTGGGTTTCCGAAGTTTAGTGAATTTATTTTTTGGTTGTTATAATCAAGATCATCAACAAAAGTATATCGTGCCCTAATTTCTAGGGCGATAGCGAAATCGTTAACCAACTTTGTTTTATAGCCTAATCCAAAAGGGATGGCATAAGCTGTTTTAGATTCGTAATTATATTCTAGACTTGCAGGTGGTGTTTCAGACCTTACTGCATTATAATTAAAAGTAGCGAATTCGATCAATAAATATGGTGTATGCGTTTTTCGGTAATCGTCTAAATTATATTCAAAATAATTGAATTCAACCCCAACCGCCAATTCTTTTATGCTATTTGTAAAACGCATTCCTCTGTTAAAACGCGCCATATTTGTTGCGTCAGCGTCATCCGAAGAAATATTTGTATACGTAAATGTTCCTCTAAGGGCAATTCTGGGGTTCATATTCCATTTATAAATAACGCCAACCATTAAGTTATTTGGATTTATATAATATTCCGGACCAATGTCTCCTATATAATTGCTTCCTCCAACAAACAATCCAACTTCATTAATCTGAGCTTTGGAAGTCATTGTGATAAAGACGATTGCAGTGAATAGAATAAATTTTTTCATAAATAAAATAGCCAGCAAATATAAAAAATTATAGTTGCTAATAAAGGTTTAGCAACGTCTTTTTTGATTAACTGATTTTAAATGAAATTATTGCAAGGTTAATTGCCTGTTTGCTTTGTGATTTTAATGTTGGTTAATTTCTGACATCCTGACCCCAAAGCAATTTATCCCGAAGTGTTTTGATGAATGTTTGCTGATTAATTTCAGCAATATTTAAAGTGAAAGCCGATTTCTCTATAAAAATTTGTGTTTTGCTGTCGATGGTTGTGATTCTTGAATCCAGCGATAAAAAAAACTTATCTTCCCTTCCGCTAACAATCAATTTAATTTTGGTTTCATCAGGAATTACCAAAGGTCTTGCATTTAAATTATGAGGTGCTATAGGCGTTAATACAAAACTTTTTGCCTGTGGAATAAGAATTGGTCCTCCGCAACTTAATGAATAGCCTGTTGAGCCAGTTGGTGTTGAAATAATCAATCCATCGGCCCAATACGAAGTTAAATATTCCTCATCCAAATACGTTTCAATGGTAATCATTGAGGCTGTGTTTTTTCTGCTTATAGAAACTTCATTTAAAGCAAAATTAAGTGAAGACAAACTCTTAATTTTTGGTTTGGTTGTTACGCTTAATAAAGTACGTTTATGGATAAGGTATTTTTTTTGCAGTAACTGTTCAATTGCGTTGTTTATTTCCTCTTTTTTTACGGTTGCCAAAAACCCCAATCGACCTGTATTTATACCAACTATTGGGATGTTGGAATCCCTGATATAGGTTACTGCTCTTAAAATTGTACCGTCGCCGCCAATAGTAAACATAAAATCAAATGAGGCGTCTAATTCAGTATGTGAAGAAAAAATTTCGGCATTCGCAATTGCAATATCTTTTTTTAATCCTGCATAATAATGATGTTCAATTACGTACTGGATTTTATGAATCTTTAAAACATTCAATAATTCTTCTAGGTATATTTTATCTTCCGGTTTGTAATATTGTCCGTATATAGCAATTTTCATTCTTAGATGTTTAGATATTTTTGCAGGTAAGAGGATCTTTCTTTTAAATCTTCCAAATAAAAATCTTCTTTGTGTTTTGAAAGAACTTTGTAATTATACCTTCTAAATGATTGAATAATTTTATTAACCTCCAATGAGTAAAACTTGATGGTAATTTTTACGGTTGAAGCGTCGGTTTCTGAAATAAAAATACCCAACATTTTTCCGTCATTGGATTCTATAATCTGACAAATTTCGCTAAACGAATATTCTGACACATTTTTTTCAATACCCAAAACGGTGCCCTCATTTTTTAGAAATGGCGTATTGTTGTAAACATGCAAAATATCAACCAAATCACAATAACCTAAATATTCCTTTTTATTGTTAATTACAGGAATTAAATTTGTTTCATTTACGGCAAAAATCTTGAGTATTTCCAGCAAATTATTGTCCTCTTCCGTGAAAAAAAACTGATACAAATATTGAAAATTACCAAGTTCCTTTTCATCCTCAAAAATAGTGCGGATGTCAATTTCAGCAATTAATCCTAATAAATGGCCTTCTTCAACAATAGGGAAATGAGAATAGGAGCTTTCACTGAAAAGCAATTTTACCTCAGCAATTTTTGTGTGCGTTGTAAACGCATTAAATTCTTTTAAAATATAAGGGGTCGTTTCCATGTTGTTTGCCGTTACGCTACAAAATTAATCAAAAATAAAACCAAAAACAGTTTCTTACTTCGTAAATTTGCGCACTCATTTAAATTTTAAAGGTTAATCAAGAATGACAAAATTAAGCGTAAATATAAATAAAATAGCCACGTTACGAAATTCGCGCGGAGGAGATTATCCAAATGTGGTGAAAGTGGCTTCCGATATTCAAGATTTTGGCGCTGAAGGAATTACCATTCACCCAAGACCAGATGAGCGACATATTCGTTATCAGGATGCATTCGATTTAAAAAAAATTGTCACCACCGAGTTTAATATAGAAGGAAATCCAATTCAGCAATTTATTGATATGGTGCTGGAAATTCGCCCGACACAAGTTACGTTGGTGCCCGATGCCATTAATGCCATTACCTCAAATGCTGGATGGGACACCATTAAGCACCAAGATTTTTTGAAAGAAATGGTTGCCGAATTTCATTTAAAAGGAATCCGAACTTCCATATTTATTGATGCAGATTTAAAATTGATTGAAGCCGCCGCAAAAACCGGAACAGACAGGATAGAATTGTACACCGAAGAATTTGCCAAGCAATATGGTTTGGGAAATAAAAATGGCATAAAGCTTTATGTTGAAAGTGCTGTTTTGGCAAATGAAATCGGATTGGGAATTAATGCCGGCCACGATTTAAGTTTGGACAATATTCAATTTTTTGCCCAAAACATCCCTAATTTATTGGAAGTTTCTATAGGCCACGCCTTAATTGCCGAATCTTTGTATTTGGGACTGGAAAATGTGGTGAATATGTATAAACACAAATTGAAAGTTTAAAGGGTTGAATTGTTTATTTGTTAAATCGTTTAACTTTTTCACCTCAAAACCATCAACAAACAACTAAAATGAAATTACTGCATTCAACAATTTTAGGAAGCGGACAGCCATTGCTCATTTTACATGGTTATTTTGGCATGAGCGACAACTGGAAATCTTTGGGTACCAAGTTCTCCGAAAATTTTGAAGTGCATTTAATTGACCAGCGCAATCACGGACGAAGTTTTCATTCTGATGAATTTGACTATGAATTACTGGTGGAAGATTTATACAACTATGTACAACACCATCATTTGGAATATTTAATATTGTTGGGACATTCTATGGGCGGAAAAGTAGCGATGCAATTTGCGGTTACGTATCCCGAATTGGTTGATAAATTAATGGTTGCAGATATAAGTCCGAGGTTTTACACGCCACACCATGAAGATATTTTGGCCGCATTAAACGTGGTTAATTTTTCGCTTCACAACACCCGCAAAAAAGTGGAGGACGTTTTAAGAATTTACATAAAAGAGGAAGGTATTTTACAATTTTTGCTCAAAAATGTTTATTGGAAATCCAAAGGGGAATTGGCCTATCGTTTCAATTTGCAAAGTTTGATGGAACATAACAGCGAAGTAGGCGAGGCGCTGCCTTCTTTTACTCATTTTGATGGAAAAACACTTTTTTTAAAAGGCGAAAAATCGAATTATATTATGGAAAATGATATCCGGTTAATTGAAGCGCATTTTCCAAATTCGAAAATTGTGACCATCAAAAATGCCGGTCATTGGCTTCATGCCGAAAATCCTAAACAGTTTTATGAGGAAGTTATCAACTTTTTAAACTAATTAGTTTGTTGGCATAATATTAGTTAATTTTATAATTCACTTAAAAACATAAATCCATGAACTTCATTTTAAAAATAGTTTTAACCGCAGTTGCTGTATTAGTAATTGCTCATTTTTTACCGGGAGTTTCGGTGGTAAATTTTACTAGTGCCGTTATTGTGGCAGTTGTTTTGGCATTATTAAGAGTTACCATAAAACCGTTGCTTATCATTTTAACATTGCCGGTTACTATCGTTACCTTGGGCTTGTTTTTATTGGTTATCAACGCGTTAATTATTTTGTTGGCCGACAATCTTATTGATGGTTTTAACGTAACTGGCTTCTGGATTGCGTTAATATTTAGTTTGATACTCTCTGTATTTGAATCTATTTTATATTCATTTTTAGACGAATAGCAATAAAATAGTTGAATTTGAACGGATTAAATATTTGTTAGATGCGTAAAAAACAGTACTTTTGCACCCAATTTTGAATGATTTAAGTTAAAAACAGCATAAAATGAATATTACAAAAGAAAATATTGATGCGTTAAATGCAGTGGTAAAGGTTGAAATTTCAGCCGCAGATTACCAAGAAAAAGTAGCGAAAATTTTACTGGATTACCGTAAAAAAGCGGATGTTCCCGGATTTAGAAAAGGGCAAGTTCCTATGGGAATGGTTAAAAAGCAGTACGGAAAATCTATTATGATTGATGAGGTTAACAAATTGTTGCAAGAAGCTTTAAACAATTTTTTAATTGAAGAAAAATTAGACATCTTGGGAAATCCATTGCCTAAAATGGAAGAGGAATTTTCTTGGGACAAAGACGATTATACGTTTGAATTTGAATTAGGTTTGGCTCCTGAATTTGAGGTGAATTTTGACGCAAAAAATAAAGTGACACAATACAATATTGTTGCAGACAAAGAATTGTTAAAAAAAGAAGTTGAAAATATCAGAAAGCGTTTCGGAAAATTGGTTCCTAAGGAAACTGTTGAAGAAGGCGTTAATATTGCAGGAACTTTTGTAAATGAAGAAAGAGAACTTAATAAAAAATCTACGATTGCTTTAGATTCTATCAAAGGAAAAGCAAACCAACAAAAGTTTCTTGGAAAAAAAGTGGGCGATGTTGTTGAATTAAACACCAAAGGTTTGTTTGATGACGACCATAAATTAATGGGTGCATTGGGTTTAAGCCATGATGAAATACACGGTATCGAAATTCCGGTAACTTTTACCATTGAAGAAATTAATGCCAATGAACTTGCAGAAATTAACCAAGAATTGTTTGATAAAATTTTTGGTGCTGATGTGGTGAAATCTGAAGAAGAATTAAAAGCCAAAATAAAAGAAGACGCCGAAAAACAATTTCAAACACAGTCCGATCAACAATTATTGAACGCGGTAACCGAATATTTAGTTGAAAACACAAAATTTGATTTACCTGCGGAATTTTTGAAAAAATGGATGGTTGTTGCCGGTGAAAAACCAATGACTCCAGAAGATGCTTCAGAAGAATATGAAAAATCGGAAAAAGGTTTGCGTTACCAATTAATTGAAGGGAAAATTTTAAAAGACAACAAACTTCAAGTTAGTTATGACGAATTGAAAGATTTTACCATCGGTTTTGTGAAAATTCAAATGGCACAATACGGACAGTTAAATCCGGAAGAAAAAGAATTGGAAGATATTGCCCAACGCGTTTTAAGTAACCAAGATGAAGCCAAACGTTTACAAGAACAATTGGTAAGTCAAAAATTACTGAACTTCTACAAAGAAAAAATGACGTTCAAAACAAAAGACGTGAATTATGAAGAGTTTGTAAAAGAAGTTTACAAATAACAGTTTCCAATTTCATAAATTAAAAAACGCCTTAAAGAATTTCTTTAAGGCGTTTTTTTTGGAGTAGGTTTTGAAATAAACAATCAATAAATTATTTTCGTTTTTTGTGGTAGTTCCTTGTAATAGATTTCGTTAAATATTTTTTAATTGGATGCTATAAAAATGTTATACAAAAAAACAGTATTTTAACAGCGCGTTAATTGATTCTCGTTTTTGCAGATGCTGGAATATAAACTGAAAAAAACTATATATCAGGATAACCAATTGAGCGCTTGTGGATATTGACTAATTTAACTTTGGTCGTTTTAAAAAATAGCTAAAAATATATTATTAATTTTTTCAACAGAGGTAGTTTTAAAATTCAAATTGTTCAAAATTTATGTCTTTACAAATTGTAATTAATAAGCTAACGGCAATAATAGTTGATGATGAACTTTATGGCAGGGAAAATCTTAAACTGATTATTAAAAATTACTGTCCGGAGATTGAAGTTAAAGCAAGTGCAGAAGATGTGGTTTCGGCAATAGCTTTGGTGAAAAATCATATGCCAGACGTAGTTTTTCTTGATATTAATATGCCCGTACTTGATGGATTTGATTTTCTTAAGGAATTTGAAGATCGGAAATTTATGGTTGTATTTGTGAGCGCTCATGAGGAATTTGGAATTAGTGCGGTAAAAGTTCGTGCAGAAGATTATCTCTTAAAACCCATAAATATTAAAGAACTTAAGTTGTGCGTTAATAAACTGCTGACTTTAAAAGATAAAAAAAACAGCGCAAAATCTGTTTCAGAAAATAATAAATTAATTATTTCTGATTCACGGGGATTTAATATACTCAATATTGACGATATTTTGCGTTTAGAAGCCGATGGCTGTTACACCACAATTGTTTCTAAAGACAAAAACTCGGTAATATCGCGCACCTTAAAAGATTTTGAAGCATCATTGCCAAAAGAATATTTTTTTAGGATTCACAAATCCCATCTGATTAATTTGAAATTTATTAAGGATTATTCAAACTTTAGCGGAAATTTTGTCACTATGTCAGATGGCGGTAAAGTTGAAATATCGAGAAGAAAAACACCGGAATTTATTCAACGCGTAAAAACATTTCTAAATAAGGATTAGAGATGGTTAAAAAAAATATAATTTTTGCCGTATTTTGTCTCTTTTTTTTTACAAATATTCATTCTCAAACCCCGTCTTACTATCATTATACTTCATCCGACGGATTGGCTTCTTCCACCGTTTACGATATTATTCAGGATAAAGACGGGTTTATGTGGTTTGCCACCGCAAATGGAATAAGTAAGTTTGATGGCAATCACTTTGCCACTTTTCGAACCAAAGAAGGCTTAAATTCCAATTCAATTATTTCTCTTTTGGAAGGAAAAAAAGGAGAATTATATATAGGTAATTTTGAAAAAGGAATTAATCTTTTTAAAAACGGTAAAATTGAAAATTATTGCAGTGAAATTGATGGCGAAAGTTTGGTAATTTCATATTTAATACTTGACTCTTCAAAAAAAAATGAACAGAAAATCATTGCGTACAATGGCTGGGGTGATATCAATATAATCAACGAAACGGCATCGGGTAAACTGAAAACCAAAGTTATTAGTGGATTACCGGTTTATATCAATAAATTAGAAAAACTGACAAATGGTGATTTAATAGCTTTAACTACAACAGGTTTGTATGATTTTAAAGCTGAATCGCTTTCAAAATTGAACATCAAAGGCTTGCCTGAAGCTTCTGTTTTTTGTCTCACAAATGGTAATGATGGCAGTTTCTTTATCGGAACAAAAGGAATAATTTACCAATTAAAAAACAAGGCTATAATTGGCACACATAAAATAGATTTTTCGGGCAACAATGATGTTATCGCTATTTTAAGCGATAAAAATAAAAATATCTGGTTTTCAACCAGAAACTCAGGTTTTTATATGATTCCTGGCGGTTCAGGTAAAATAATAGATATCGGAAGTAAATTAGACTTACAAAATACGCTGGTAAACAAATATTTTGAAGACAATGAAGGAAATATTTGGGTAAGTACTTTTGGCAAAGGGGTTTTTTGCATCAATAATCTTTATTTAAAAAGCTATAATGAAAATGACGGATTACATAATAATAATGTTTATTCCATTGCAAAGGAAAGTTCCGGCAAATTAATATTAGGAACCTTTAATGGCGTGAGTGTTTTAGAAAATGGAAAATTCGAGCAGATCAAAAATGAAATGGAAAAACCTTATTCGGAATATATCTATTCAATTAATAACAATAATAATGAATTCTTTGTAGTGGGTTCATTTTTAAAAAATGAGGTAAGTACTATTTCTTATAAAGACATAAAATTTCACTTATTTAATGGACTTTCTTTTTGTAAATTAAGCAATGGACTGTTCTTGATTGGGGGCAGAACAAATTCCATCAGCGTTAAAAATGAATTGAATGATGATCAAAACCAAGCTTCACAAATCTATATTTTTGGTGAGAATCGCAACACAAACCGGATCAACCAAATTTTTGAAGATACAGAAAAAACGCTATGGATTGGCACCGGACTTGGATTATGTAAAGCTTCTGTTTTGCTTGATAAATCTGGGAAACTAACTTTGAAGAAAACCTTTTTTAAATCCAATCCAATTTTGAATTCAAAAATAAATGCCATCATTCAAGATAATAATAATCATGTTTGGATTGCCGGAGAAAAAGGGATTGTTCGTTATAACCTTAAAAACAATGCCATTAAAAGTTATGCAACTATTGGAGATCAGGATTTATCATCTTCCACATCACTTGTTTCAGACAAAAAAAACAGAATTTGGGTTGGAAACATGAAGGGGCTTTATTTAGTTGATGGCAACACAATTAAATATTTTAATAAGCAAACCGGACTTCCGTCAGATGAGGTTTATTCGCTTTTTTATGATAGGGAAAAAAATCAGTTAGCGATTGGTTCAAGTGGCGGTATCACATTTTTGGATATTGATTTATTTGACAATGCTGTTTTACCGCAACTGCAGGTTAAAATTATGGCTGTAAAAGCAGGGGATTCAATTTACACCAACTATAACAATTTGGTTTTTGAGCCTGAACAACGAAATGTTTCCATTAACTTTAAAGCGCTAAATTTTTCTTCTTCAGGTTCTGTAATGTATCAGTATAAATTGGACGGAACAAAATGGAAAGATGTCCACGATGATTTTCTTAATTTTCTTTCCTTAAAAAATGGAAATTATAACCTTCTCATTAGAGCAAAATCTCAAAATGGTTATTGGAGTAATCCAGCCCAGATTTCCTTTGAAGTGAAACCTCGTTTTACTGAAACCGTTTGGTTTAAATTTATAATGCTCATAATTGTTGCGCTGGTTTCCAGTTTAATGGTGGCTTGGTATGCTAGAATTCAACAACGTAAAACACGTAAAAAATTAAAATTGAATCAGAGAATTAATGATCTTAAGCATCAAGCTTTGTCGGCCATGATGAATCCACATTTTATTTTTAACTCCCTTAATTCGGTACAATATCTTATTAACAGCAACAGAAATGAAGAAGCCAATGATTATATAGCGATTATGGCAAAATTGATACGTAAAAATTTGGAAACAGCAGGAAGC
>CAMDPE010000056.1 GCA_945903795.1 Lutibacter flavus
AGAGTTTTTAGATTTTCATAAAAAATTCTATGCGCCTAACAATGCCGTTTTAGTAGTTGCCGGAGATTTTGAAACAGAAGCCGCCAAAAAGATGATTGAAAATTATTTTGGTGATATTCCAAAAGGAGAAAAAGTTGATAGAGTAACTATTAAAGAAGCTCCAATCACAGAAAGCATTAAGGTTACTGAATACGACTCGAACATTCAAATTCCTATTAAACTGTTTATTTTCAGAACACCTTCAAATAAAGATAAAGATTCTTATACGTTGGATATGGTTTCTTCTATTTTAACAAGTGGTAAAAGCGCCAGGTTATACAAAAAATTGGTTGAAGAAAAAAAAGCTCTTCAAGTTTTGGCTTTTAATGATTCCCAAGAAGATTACGGAGTTTATATTATGGGTGCATTGCCAATGGGGGAAACTACTTTAGATGATTTAGGAAATGAAATGGATGCGGAAATTACCAAACTTCAAACTGAATTAATTTCAGAAAAAGAATTTCAAAAATTACAAAATCAATTTGAAAACAATTTTGTGAATTCAAATTCCGGAGTGCAAAACATTGCCAATACTTTAGCTGCAAACTATACGTTGAAAGGCAATACAAACTTAATTAACGACGAAATTAACATTTACCGTTCTATAACCAGAGAAGACATTAAACGTGTTGCAAATGACTATTTGAATAAAAATAGTCGTGTTGAAATGGACTATCTTAAAACAGTAATTGAATAATTAAAAAGATGAAAAATAATATGAGAACCAAAATAACCACCTTAATTGCATTATTTCTTATTTCTTTAGGGGTAAGCGCACAAATTGACAGATCACAACAACCAAAAGCAGGGCCTGCACCTACCATAAATTTAGGCAAGCCACAAACTTTTGAACTTAAAAACGGCTTAAAAGTAATGGTTGTTGAAAATCATAAATTACCAAAAGTTTCTGCCACATTAATTTTAGATAACGGACCTATTTTTGAAGGAGAAAAAGCCGGATTAACAAGTATTGCAGGCGGAATGATGGGTAATGGGACAAAAACAATGTCAAAAGATGCCTTTAATGAAGAAATTGATTTTTTAGGCGCTAACTTAAATATTGGAAGCCAAAGTGCCAGTTTCAATACCTTATCTAAATTTTTTCCAAGAATATTGGAATTAACGGCTGATGCGGTTCAGAATCCGCTATTTACACAAGAAGAATTTGAAAAAGAACAAGCCAAACTTATTGAAGGCATTAAATCGGGTGAAAATAGCGTAGCCGCTATTGCTGGTAAAGCACAAAACGCTTTGGTTTACGGGAAAAATCATCCTTATGGAGAATTTGAAACTGAAACTACTGCCAAAAATGTAACATTGGCTGATGTTCAAAATTTTTATGGTACTTATTTCAAACCAAATAATGCCTACTTGGTAATTGTGGGCGATGTTACTTTTAAAGATGTAAAAAGTCAGGTCACCAAACATTTCAACAATTGGAAAAAAGCAACAATTCCTGCCTATGAAATTCCAAAAGTAGTTGACGTTACCAAAACCGAAATTAACTTTATTGATATGCCAAATGCCGTTCAATCGGATATCGCGGTCATCAATACAGTAGATTTAAAAATGAGCAATCCCGATTATTTTGCGGCTTTATTGGCCAATAAAATTTTCGGCGGCGGAGGCGAAGGTCGTTTATTTTTGAATTTGCGTGAAGACAAAGGCTATACGTACGGCGCCTATTCTAGAATTGGAAATGACGAAAGAACTGCAGCTACATTTAAATCTTCTGCTTCTGTAAGAAATATGGTTACAGACAGTTCTGTAGTTGAATTTATGAAAGAAATCAAAACTTTTAGAGACACTAAAGTTACTGATGAAGAATTGAAAAATGCAAAAGCGGCATATATCGGAAGTTTTGTGATGGCACTTGAAAACCCTTCAACCGTAGCCAGTTATGCCCTAAATATTGTCACTAAAAAATTGCCTGAAAATTTCTACGAAACTTACCTGCAAAAAATAAATGCGGTTACAGTTGATGATGTTCAACGCGTTGCCCAAAAATATTTTAGCACAGACAATGCAAGAATCGTGATTGTTGGAAAAGCATTGGATGCTTTACCTAATCTTGAAAAATTGCCTTATGCCATCAATTATTTTGATAAGGAATCAAATGCCTCTTCAAAACCGGAAATGTCTAAACCAATTCCAAATGGCGTAACCAAATTAACAGTTTTGGACAATTTCTTTAACGCCATAGGTGGTGCCGCTAAAGTAAAAGCGTTAAAAAGCACTTCGGCTACCTATGAAGCAAGCGCAATGGGAAGCGTTATATCAACTACCGAAAAAAGAACATCAGATAAATATGCCAATGAAACCAGTATGGGCGGAAATGTAGTGGCTAAAATTGTGATGACTAAAGATGGCGTGTTTATGAACAAACAACCTTTGCCAGCGCCAATGGCAGGTGAAATGTCTTATACTATAGGAACATTTTTAGAAATGGGCTTGTTAAACAACGAAAATTCTAAACTTACGGGTATCGAAATTATTGACGGTAAAGACGCTTATGTAATTTCAACCAAAGGCGAAATTGTTTCATCTTTCGTGTATTTTGATGTCGCAAGCGGATTAAAAGTGAAGGAATTGCAAGTAATCACAATGCAAGGACAAACTCAAAATCAGGAAGCTACATTCAGCAATTACCAAGAATTTAACGGAATTAAGTTCCCTGCCACAAAAACAGGAAGTATGGGACCTCAAACGGTTGAATTTAAATTAATTGGTGCAAAAGTAAATGAAGGAGTTACTGAAGCTGATTTTCTATAAATAAAATTTTAAATTGATTTTAAAAACGGCTCGAGAAATTGGGCCGTTTTTTATTTGGCTTTATTGGCCAGATATACACCAACCAAAATCACAAAACCTGAAAAGAATTGCAGCGTTGAAATTTTCTCTCCATCTAAAATTCCCCAAGTGATGGCAACAACAGGAATTAAATAAGTAACGGAAGATGAAAATACCGGTGTTGACAATTGGATTAAACGGTTAAACATTATGGTTGCGATCCCGGTGCCAACCACCGCCAATATTGAAACATAAACCAGTGAAGATGTTGTAATGTCATTTATTTCTATGGTTTGAAAAAAGCCTGATAACCATAAAACTATGAATGCAGGCATAATTAAAATTGCAAAAATCCCCACGGTAATACTTAAAGCATCTAAGTCGTGTAAATACTTTTTGATGAGATTCACATTAAAGGCATAGCCAACTGAAGCAATGATCACAAAACCCATATACAAGTATTCTTGTTCCCGATGAATTTGTGCGCCCTCCAAAATAAGCATTGCTGTTCCTATAAACCCAATTAGAACGCCTAAAAGCTGTCTTCGTTTAAATGAAAACCCAAATACCATCGCACCAAAAAGCAAGGTGTTTAAGGGCGTTAAAGCGTTTAAAATGGAAGCGATTGAACTGTCGATTTTTTGAAGCGCGAAAGAAAATAAAAATACCGGGAAAAAGGAACCCAATAAGGCATTTAGGGTTAAATACTTCCAATGCCTATTTTCTATTTTAATCAAACGATTAAAACCAATAAGCAACAAAAAAACTGCTGTGATTAAAATTCTTAATGCACCAACTTGAATAGGTGTTAATCCGATCAAAGCTTTTTTCATCAAAATAAAGGAACTTCCCCAAATTAATGAAAGAACAATTAAGTAAATCCAGCGTAATTTTTTACTTTCCATATTAATAATAATCTGCAAAAATCCAATAAATATTCGGATTTAAATTTTTTAGTTTTAACTTTGCATTATCCTAATAAAAGAAATTAATTATGAGAAAAACAATATCAATTTTAGCCATAGCCTTTTTGTTATTTTCCTGCAATGAAGCCAAAAAAGGAGCAACAGATGAAAACAACGACATAAAAAAACAAGAAATTGCCGCAAACTATAAAACCATTGAAGTTGAAATTGAAGGAATGACTTGTGAAATAGGCTGTGCAAAAACAATTGAATCAAAATTATCCAAAACAAAAGGCGTTACTTACTCAAAAGTTAACTTTGAAGCCAAAGTTGGACAATTCACTTATGATGAAAATAAAATAAGTCAGGAAGATATCGCCAAAAAGATAGCAGGAATTGGTGGAGGTTCTTTATATAAAGCCACTAAAATCACTGAAATTGAAGAAATTACTGAAATAAAAAAAAATAAATAAAAAAATTTTTAATTATTAATAAATTTGTTGTTAATTTGCACTAACAATAAAAAATCATATCAAAAATGAAACAATTTAAATTTTTTATAGCAATTGCACTTTTCGTAAGCGTTTTTGCTGTTTCTTGTAAAGAAACACCTAAAGAAGAAGTTGCACCAGTAGAAGAAGTTGCACCAGTAGAAGCTGCTCCAGTAGTAGAAGAAGTTGCTGTTGACACAACTGCTGTTGTTGAAGAAGCTCCAGCTGCTGAATAACACTTTTTTTTTAAAGAAACTAAAAGCTTCAGAGATCTGAAGCTTTTTTTATGCGTTATTTTTTCTTAATGAGTCGAATAAAAACAACAAACTCATAAAATATAGCAAGCCTACCAATTGATGGCTTATGCCAAAAAACAGCGGAATTTTGCCCTGAACATTTATTACAGTCAAAATTCCCAATACAATTTGAGCCCAAACTAAAACCAAAGCACTGTTTAGCCATTTTTTAGAAGCTCTCTCTGCCTTTTTCCTTAATTTAAAAAATAGATAAATTGTTGCTGTAGCCAATACATAAGCCAACATTCGGTGCGTAAACTGAATAAATGCCGGCGCAAATAAATAAGAGTCGTAATTAATCATATTGTGCCAATCCCAATTTTCTGAATTCGACAAAACGCCGGGAATAAATTCCCCATTCATATCTGGCCAAGTTGGATAATATAATCCGGCTTTCATTCCAGCCATAATCCCTGCAATTATCATTTGCACAAATGCAACTCCTATAATATATGAAACTATTTTTTTTGAAGGAATGATTTTATTGCTTCCCAATAAATAAACATCAGAAACAGTTTTAACCATTGCCCATATCACCAAAACAGCCAAAGTAAAATGAATAGCGAGTTTATAGGCGTTTACCCAAGGTCTGTTTACCAGTCCGCTCTGAACCATAATCCAGCCAGCTGAAGCAGTTAATATAGTTAACAAAATAACAATGCCCAATCGCTTTATCAAGTAAAAATCCAACTGCTTTTTAAGGATAAAAATGACAAAAGGAATTAAAAAAACAAATCCGAGCGAACGCACCCAAAGCCGGTGAAAATATTCCCAGAAATAAATAAATTTAAACTCCTGTATTGTAAATGTTGAATTAATTTTATGAAACTGAGGGGTTTCTTTATAAAGTTCAAATTCGTTTACCCATTCTTCAGCATTTAAAGGCGGAATAACTCCTGTGATAATGTCCCATTTTGTGATAGAAAGTCCAGATCCAGTTAAACGCGTTATGCCTCCTATAACAACTTGGCCAATTAACATAGCCAAACCAATGATTAGCCAAATTCTGATAGTTTTTGTGTATTTAAATTTATTGTTTGTCAGTCTTTCCATTCCAGCGTTTCAATTAAATGAATAACATCTTTTTCAACATATTTTATTGCCGGCACAATAGAATCGTAGTTTGGCCGTGTATAAAAATATAAAGCGCCGGAAAGCACATGATTCACGCTGTCGGTTGCTCTAAACTGAATATTTGTGGCAACATTTCCTTCAATATGATACAGTTTTGCAAAAACTCTTTTTTTTAGGTTTTCATAGGGAACTGCATTAATGGCGTCGGCTTTTATGGTATGTTCAAAAGTTAATTTTTCAACTTCCTTCAAAATTTGGTCTAAATCGTTATTTACTGGCCTGTAGGTCATATATACAGTGGCTTTTAACTGCGGATATTCAATACTTACCCAATAATTATTTTTGAAGTTGATTTTTGCCTGATTCGATATTTCAAAAGTGAACGGACCATCGGATTCAATTCTTTTATAAGTAGCTTCTGGATACTGAAGCTTTAAGTAAGGCTCCGGTTTTGGCAACGTTTCTTTTCCGCAGGAGGCCAAAACAAACGCCAAAAAAATTGTTGCACAAAAATTTCTCATATTACTCCTTTACAAATGCTCGGTCAATGGTTATTTTCACCTGTTTTATTCTTTTTCTTTCCATGAGTTCAACTTTAAATGCATATTCAAAAAAAGTAATTATTTCCTGCTTTCTAGGAAATCTTCCGTGAATTTCTAAAATAAAGCCGGCCAGTGTTTCAGATTCTCCTTTATTTTCCTCAAATAAATAAGTATCCTCTATTTCTAGAATTTTATAAAAATCCTTTAAATTGATTTTTCCGTCAAACAAATAATTGTTTTCATCAATCATAGAATAAGGTGCATCATCCTGGTCATATTCATCACTAATATCGCCAACAATTTCTTCAATGACATCTTCCAGGGTAACAATGCCACTTGTTCCGCCATATTCATCAACAACGATGGCTAAATGATTTTTCTTTTCCTGAAATTCTTTCAGCAAATCATCTAATTTTTTATTTTCAGGAACAAAATATGGTTCTCTTATTAATTTTTGCCACTCAAAATTTTTAACATCTATATAAGGCAATAAATCCTTGGCATATAAAACGCCTATTATTTCATCAATATTTTCATCATAAACAGGATTTCTGGAAAAACCTTCGTTCACAATTTTCGCCACTACATTTTCATAAGACTCTTCTTTTGAAAGTGCAAAAATATCAATACGCGGAGTCATTATTTGGCCTGTTTCGGTATTTCCAAAACTTACGATTCCTTGCAATATTTTTTGATCATCTTTAGTAGTGGTTTCGTTGGAAGTAAGTCCTAATGCCTGTGATAATTTTTCAACTGACAAACTTGATTTTTGTTTTCCCAAGTGTTTTTCAATAAAGTTGGTCAAACCCAACAACGGAAAGCTAATAAACGAAAGCAGCGAAACGAGCAATTTAAAAGGATATACTATAATTGCCGCAAACTTTAATGAATTTCTTGAGGCATACAATTTAGGTAAAACTTCCCCAAAAAGCAAAATTAAAAAAGTAACCAAAACAACTTCAATCAAAAATTTCAATAAGCTTGAAGCAATTTCAGCAAACAAAAAATCGCCTATATAAGCAAAAATCAACACAATTAATATATTGATAAAATTGTTTGAAACTAAAATGGTAGCCAACAATCTTTTTGGTCTTTCAAGTAAAGCAACCACGGCTTTTTCTTTGCTGGATTTTGATTCAGAGGCTCTGTTCAGATCCGTTTGGGAAAGTGAAAAAAAAGCGACTTCTGCACCAGAAATTAACGCGGATAGTATGAGTAATAGAAAAAGTATAACAATACTAAGTGCTTTTGATAAAAAAGCGGCAGATAAAAGAATAGAAATAATCGTGGGTTCAGGATCCAAATTACATAAATTTAATTAAACTTTAGAATGGCAAATCATCCTCTTCTTGATCTTGCTTTACAAATTCTTGGTTTGTTGACGTTATAGGATTTGGATTTGTGCTTTCCTTTTGTTGAGGCGCATTTAATTCTTTTTTGGTGGTTAAAAAAGTCATATCCACCACGTGAATTTCAGTGGTATATCTTTTCGTGTGATCTTCACCTTCCCATTGTCTTGTTTTTATCCGGCCTTCAATATAAACTTTATCTCCTTTAGATAAATATTTTTCGCAAATTTCGGCCAATTTATTTCTGACCACAATATTATGCCATTCCGTTGTGGTGACTTTTTCACCAGATTGCTTATTTGTATAAGTTTCATTTGTTGCGATAGGAAACCGGCCAATAGCGTTTCCGCCCTCAAAATAATGCATCTTTACCTCATCACCCAAATGCCCTATCAGTATCACTTTATTTATTGTTCCAGCCATTTTTTAAGTATCATTAATGCAACAAAAGTACTAAAAAATTAGTTGATTTTATATCGATTTAAAAAATTATCAATCAACGCCGGAACTGGATATTTACCAACTAATTCCCAAGGAATTGAAAAATTTGCTGAAGCAGAAGTTTTTACCACCCAAAATTTTGTATAAATATGTTGATGCGTTAATTTGTGCACAAGCACTTCTTCATCAAAAAGTTCAACCTTTGAATTTGAATCACCAAACAACTCCTTATATATTTTATGATCAACAAGTTGTTTTTCATCAATAATATCGCTTGTTTCAATCAGCGGAAACTCATAAAGATTTTGCCATATTCCAGTTTCCCTTTTTACAATTTTGGTTTTTTGGTCACTTGACTGGATCACAATATAATTAAAGTACCTCAGTTTAATTTTGACTTTCTTTTCTTTAACGGGAAGCACTTTCAACAAGTTTTTTGATAAGGCGAAACAACTATTGTTTAAAGGACAGCTTGAACAATCCGGATTGCTGGGCTTGCACATCAGCGCACCAAATTCCATCAAAGCTTGATTATGTGTTCCTGGATTTTTTTCATCAATTAATTGTTGTGCCAATTGTTTAAATATTTTAATTCCTGCGGAAGAATTTATGGCATTGTCTATGCCAAAATAACGCGATAAGACGCGATAAACGTTCCCGTCAACCACCGCTGCTGGCTCATTAAAACAAATTGATGCAATTGCGGAAGCAGTGTAATCGCCAACACCCTTAAGTTTTAGGAGTTCTATATAGGTTGCGGGAAATTCCCCATTTAGTTCATCTACAATATATTTTGCGGAAAAATGCAAGTTTCTTGCTCGGGAATAATACCCCAAACCCTGCCATAATTTTAACACCTGCTCTTCCGATGCTGCTGCCAAATCAAAAACAGTTGGAAAATGTTTTATAAACTGAAAATAATACGACGTTCCTTGGTCAACGCGTGTTTGCTGCAAAATAATTTCTGACAGCCAAACGGCATAAGGGTTAATGGTATCACGCCAAGGCAGATTTCTTTTATTATGTAAATACCAGTATGTTAATTGTTTAGAGAAAATCATTCCTTTTTTTATAAAAAGCAATGATACATCTTTTAATTAATTAAATTTTAGTGAATTAACTTTTTGAATTTCATTATTATATCATATATTTGCCGTCTTAATTTTATTATAACATATAACCCATATTAAAAATGACGAAAGCAGAAATCGTATCAAATATTGCAGACAAATCTGGAATAGAAAAAGCAGATGTTTTAGCAACTGTTGAAGCGTTCATGGAAGAGGTAAAAAATTCCTTAGAAAAAGGAGACAATGTTTATTTAAGAGGTTTTGGTAGTTTTATTATTAAAACAAGAGCTGAAAAAACTGGAAGAAACATTTCAAAAAACACCACAATTAAAATTCCGGCTCACAACATCCCCTCTTTTAAGCCTGCAAAAGTATTTGTAGAAGGAGTGAAAAGTAAAGTTACAGTCTAACCGACAAATAGTCAGGTTAAAAATATTTATTAATTAAACAACAACTTTTGATTATGCCAAGTGGTAAAAAAAGAAAAAGAGCGAAAATTTCGACTCATAAACGTAAAAAAAGAGCAAGAGCAAACAGACATAAAAAGAAAAAGTAAGCTTTGCTTACTTTTTTCTTTTCAATTTTAAAAGTTCATTGAAATAAATATTTGCAGTTTCTGCAAATATTGTTGGGTATAATACCCTGTAAAACTTAGTATAAATCGTTCAGATATTATATTTGGACACAAAACAATTCAGAGTGAAAACAGAATTAATAATTAGATCAAACTTCTCTGATATTGATTTTGCCTTATTAAAAGATGGTAGATTAACAGCACTAAACAACGAATCCAATAGCAATAAATTCTCCGTTGGAGATATTTTTTTAGCTAGAATTGGCAAAGTTCTATCTGGTTTAAATGCATCGTTTGTAGATGTAGGTTATGAAAAAGACGGATTTTTGCATTATCATGATTTAGGAGCCCAATTGCTATCCTTAAATAAATTTATAAAAGGTATAACTACAGGTAAGATTAAAGATTTCACATTAAAGAATTTTCAACTAGAAAAGGATATAGACAAAAACGGAAGTATCGTTGATGTTCTAAAAACAGGTCAAAATTTATTAGTACAAATTGTAAAAGAACCCATATCTACCAAAGGTCCGCGGATGAGTTCAGAGATATCCATTGCGGGTAGATATTTGGTATTGGTTCCTTTTTCTGACAGGGTTTCGGTTTCTCAAAAAATTAATGATCCCGAAGAAAAAGAACGATTAAAAAGACTGATCAAAAGCATTAAACCTAAAGGTTTTGGCGTAATTATCAGAACTGTAGCCGAAAATAAAAAAGTTGCAGAATTAGATAAAGATCTTCAAAACTCTTTAGAACGATGGGTTGCCATGTGTAAGCAAATTGTAACAGTAAAAGCGCAACAAACACCCATTAAAGTTTTAAGTGAATTAAACAGAGCCTCTTCAATTTTAAGAGATTTGTTTAATGATTCGTTTACAAGTATTGTAACTAATGATGAAATACTGTATTTAGAAATTAAAGAGTATTTACAAGAAATCGCGCCTAAAAAAGAGTCTATCGTGCAATTATATAAGTCACAAGTTCCTATTTTCGAAAAACATGGAATCGAACGCCAGATAAAAACATCATTTGGACGTACAGTTTCTATGAGTAAAGGAGCTTATTTGGTTATTGAACATACCGAAGCACTTCATGTAATTGACGTAAACAGTGGCAATCGTTCAAACAAAGCCAACACACAAGCCGACACCGCACTTGAGGTTAATTTAATTGCAGCTTCAGAGATTGCAAGACAATTACAATTGAGAGATATGGGAGGTATTATTGTTGTTGATTTTATTGACATGAACACCCCTGAACACAGACAAAAATTATTTGACCATTTGAAGGCAGAAATGGAGTTTGACAAAACAAAGCATAAAATATTGCCTCCAAGTAAATTTGGATTGATTCAAATTACAAGACAACGCGTAAGACCAGAAATGGTCATTAAAACGCAAGAGCCTAACCCTAGCGGTGTTGGTGAAGTTGAATCTCCAATTATATTATTGGATAAAATAGAATCAGAAATTGAACGACTTGTCAGCTCAAAAGCGCACTTAAATATTACTTTAAATACACATCCTTTTATTGTTGCTTATTTAAAAAAGGGATTTCCATCAATTCAAATGAGATGGTTCCTAAAACATAAAAAGTGGATCAAAATTTTACCTAGAATTACCTACCAATATTTAAGATTTGATTTTACCGACAATGAAGGTAAAATAATTGACTAAATAAGGCATCAATATCTAAAAAGTCCTGCATTAATTTGCAGGACTTTTTTTAAAACCAATACCCAACATTAAAATACCAATAATTCTCATTGTGATCTGGTGACCAGGTATAATTAAATTCAATGGGTCCTAAAAAAGTGTCTAGCCCATAACCAAGCATATAACCAGATTTCGTGTTTTCAAAAATTCTTCCTTCATTTAATAATTCACTTCCTACCCTTGCATAATTTGCCGTTGCTTGAAAATAGTTTTTCGGTAAAAACTCATACCTAAAGGTAAGTGCAGATCGCAAAAAAGAATTTCCACTTAGTGATGCATAATCGTAACCGTTAAAAGGCACAAAAGTATTTATAAAATTTCCACCATAACCTCCAACATTATAATCTAAAACCCTATTTAAATTTTCACCAATGGTTATTCCTGCCTCAGAAACTATATGTGTCGTGAATTTTTTAAAAAAAGTATGCGCATATCCTATTTTTCCTTTTAAGTGAGAAAAGGAAACAAAATTATGATTGAAGTCTGATGACCCTAAATACCATCTAAAATCAACATCTAAATAAGCGCCTTCCTTTTGAAAATATTTTTTATCATAGGTGTCAATTTTCAAATATGCAATTAAATTTAAATAGTTTGACTTGTCAAAAAATAGTTTTCCTGTACCCGTTTGATTATCAATTTCTAAAGAGGAAATGGTTTCAGAAAATACTTTAATTCGTTTAAATTCACCGCCTGCACCAATGGCAAATTTTCTGCCAAACACCGTTTGAAGATAAATTTGATTGGTGAAATCCTGATAATTCAAATTAATTTTATTGATGTTTGCTTCATCAAAATTGATGTTTGCATTAAAATTATTATACCTTGATTTTATTCCAAAACTCCAATAAAACCCATTGTCAATAAAATAATCAAAATTATAACGCAAATTGTCCCCTAATATTAAATCGGCCGATAACATATCGTTTTTGGATAAAATGTGCTTTGTGGTCAAATTTAATAAAATTGCCGTTTTGTATAAATCATCATAATGCCCGCCTAATTTTAAAAAATTTGATATTAGGTTCTCTTTTACTTTAAGATTTAAAATACAACCATCACTTTCATGAATAATTTGATATTGTACGTATTCAAAATTGCTGGTAGCCGATAAATTATTAATGCCTGAAACCACCTTTCCGTAATTTGTTATTTCATTGGTTTTTATATTAAGTTTTCCAATAATATATGCGCGTGTATAATAATTGTTCCCGTTAATTTTAATTTTTTTTATGCTAAATTCCTTTATTTGTAACAAATCGATTTTTTTGTTTTCATTAGGAACCTGCCTGGCTGCAATGGCTTTTAATTGGCTATACTGTTCACGTGCGGCTAAATCACCCTCAATCATAATTTCTTTAGCTTTATCAAAGGAAACCACATTAAACATTTTCATATTAGGTTTTATTACCAAATCCAAACTGTCATATTTATGATCCATTGATTTATACATTTGAAAACCAACGATTTGATTTAATATTTTTACAGCTGAATTTAAACCTTCTTTATTTTCCAATCCGCTTTGTATGTCAACACCAATAATAACTTCGGCGCCCAAGGCCTTTACTTCTTCAACAGGAAAATTATTTGTAATTCCTCCATCTGACATTAACTTTCCATCAATTTCAACTGGAGCCAACAAGGTTGGAAATGCACCGCTTGCCAAGATAGCTTCAGGTAAAAATCCTTTATTTAAAACCTCTTGTTGACCGGTTTCTAAATTGGTGGCAATGCAAACAAACGGTATTGGCAACTTGCTAAAATCACTGATACTATTCACATGCTGCGTTAAACTGGTCAATAAATTAAGTACATTTTGCCCATTTGACAATGCAGTAGGCATACCAACTTTCCCATTTTTTAGAGGTATGTTAATTATATATTTTTCACTATGCTCTTTATCATAAAATGGTTTTGACTTTCTTGGCAAATTGTCGGTCAAAATTTTATTAAAATCTGTTGTTTTAATGATGGAATCAAGCTGATTTGCGCTATAACCTGAAGCATAAAGCCCGCCAATAATAGCTCCCATACTAGTTCCGCCAATATAATCTATGCGCACACCGGCTTCTTCCAAAACTTTCAAAACTGCCACATGAGCAAATCCCTTTGCCCCGCCGCCGCTGAGCACAAGGCCAACCTTTACGTCCTTTTTTTCAACAACTTCCTGTGAAAATGAAAGTGTTATTGAAAACATAAAAACAAGTAAAAAAATTCTTTTCATCTGTTTATTATTAATTTTTTATTGGTACAGATGCAGTTCGCTATTAATCATTGCGTCGTGTATCAAAATTTGTTATAGCTCGTTTCATCAACTCTTGTTTTTTTGAAAATAGTTATAAATAATAGTGGCTTTTGATTTTCCCAAAGCTTGCTCTAAAGCTTCTAGTGTAGCCAATTCAGCTCTTTTTAATGATTTAAAATGCTTCAATAAAGATACAATAGTTTGTTTACCAATACCGGAAATTTGTTCTAATTCATTGACTAAGCTACTTTTACTTCTTTTATTTCGATGATGTGTGATCCCAAATCTATGTGCTTCATCACGCAATTGCTGAATAATTTTCAAACTTTCAGAGGTTTTATTCAAATACAATGGCACATTATCATTTGGATAATAAATTTCTTCCAATCGTTTTGCAATTCCAATAATTGCAATTTTATGTCGCAACCCTAAAATATCCAAACTTTTTAAGGCCGATGACAATTGTCCCTTACCACCGTCAATAACAATTAGCTGAGGCAATTCTTGTGCTTCATCCAGCAACCGTTTGTATCTTCTGAATACCACTTCCTCCATAGATGCGTAATCATCGGGTCCTTCAACTGTTTTAATGTTATAATGCCTGTAATCCTTTTTACTTGCTTTTCCATTTTTAAAAACCACACAAGCCGCCACCGGATTGGTTCCTTGAATATTTGAATTGTCAAAACACTCAATATATCTTGGTTCTTTTGTAAGGCGTAAATCCTTCTGCATTTGCGCCATAATTCTATTTACGTGCCTATCGGGATCCACAATTTTTAATTGTTTAAACTGCTCTTGTCTATAATATTTTGCGTTACGTAAACTCAACTCAACAATTCTTTTTTTATCACCAAGTTTAGGAACCGTTACCTTTATTTTTTCACCCAAATCAACTTCAAAAGGAACATAAACTTCAGTAGATTGTGAGCTAAATCGCTGCCTTATCTCAATAATGGCAAGCTCTAGCAATTCTTTATCGGTTTCGTCCAACTTCTTTTTAATTTCAACGGTGTGTGATTGAATAATAGCACCATTAATTATTTTAAAAAAATTGACATAACTATAACTTTCATCAGAAATAATAGAAAAAACATCGACATTGGTGATTGACGGATTTACAACAGTCGATTTTGCCTGATAATTATCCAAAATCGCTATTTTTTCCTTGATTTTTTGAGCTTCTTCAAACTCCATTTCATCAGCATAATAAATCATTAAACTGTAAAACTGTTGCAGGGATTCCTTGAAATTTCCTTTTACAATATTCCGTATCGCATTAATGTCGGTATTGTAATTTTCTTCTGTTTGAAGCCCTTCGCAAGGACCTTTACAATTTCCAATATGGAAATCCAGACAAACAC
>CAMDPE010000057.1 GCA_945903795.1 Lutibacter flavus
GCTTTGTGATACACGCCCCTAACCCGTCTCAAGAGGGGAATTTAAACTTTTACCTTTAAACAATTAAACAAAAAAGCCGCAAAATTTGCGGCTTCTCTTTTTTGGGGTTTTTTGGGATTTATTTTGAAACCTTTAAAACATCTTCAATAATTTTTACCAAATCATGTTTTGGCATAGCACCCTGTGCCATTTGAGGTTCTGCATCTTTCGGAACAAATAACATTGACGGAATGCTTCTGATGCCAAATGCTGCAGCCAATTCCTGTTCAACTTCGGTATCCACTTTATAAATGTTTAATTTTCCAGCATATTCATTGCTTAATTCTTCTAAAACCGGCGCCACCATTTTGCACGGTCCGCACCAATCTGCATAAAAGTCGATAATACAAGGAACATCGCCTTCAAACTTCCAATCTTTATTTTTTTCGAAATTAAAAACCTTTTCTAAAAAAGTTTCTTTTGTCAATAATTCTGTCATCTTTTAAAATTTAATTTTGTAAATCAGCAATTGTTGTGCCGTTTTTTGTTGCGTACAAAGTGACATAAATATAGGCAAATTTGATGTAACTTATGTTACTTGTGTAAGAAAATTTGTACTTTAACGACCTAATACCTAACTAATAACTTAAATTACAATCTATGAATTCAAAATTAACAATGGTCCTGCGTCTTTTGCTGGGATTGATTTTGCTTGTTTTTGGCGCAAACAAATTTCTTCAATTTATGCCAAGTCCACCAATGGAAGGCCCGCCAGCCGATTTTATGGGCGCATTATTTGCAACCGGCTATATGTTTCCAATGATTGCCATCACGGAAATTGTTGCAGGCGTGTTGCTATTAACCAATAAATGGACTGGACTGGCCTTGGTGTTTACGGCCATAATCTCCGTAAACATTGTGATGTTCCATTTGGCTTTGGCACCCGCAGGAATTGCCGCAGCCGCTGTGGTTGCTGTTTTAAATGTGGTTTTAATTTATGCCAATTGGAAAAAATTTAAAACATTGTTTTAAATTTATTGTTGTCCGATTAAATTTTTCAATACAAACAGGTCGCCCCGATGGGGCTTTAATAATTTAATTTTTATATTTTTCTACAAACATTTCGCTCCTACGGAGCTCTTTTAGTCCCATCAGGACCACCTATTTGTAGAAAATTGATTTTTACGAAAACTAAGCCCCTTCGGGGCGACCTGATTATCAAGTCCCATTTTGATTGAGACAAATTCTTTTTTATGAATTTTTATCGGACAATAATAATTTTAAACAAACATTTCGCTCCTACGGAGCTATTTTAGTCCCATCAGGACCACCTATTTGTAGAAAATTGATTTTTACGAAAACCAAGCCCCTTCGGGGCGACCTGTTTATCAAGTCCCATTTTGATTGAGACAAATTCTTTTTTATGTATTTTTATCGGACAATAATAATTTTAAACAAACATTTCGCTCCTACGGAGCTCTTTTAGTCCCATCAGGACGAACTATTTGTAGAAAATTGATTTTTACGGAAACCAAGCCCCTTCGGGGCGACCTGTTTATCAAGTCCCATTTTGATTGAGACAAATTCTTTTTTATGTATTTTTATCGGACAACAATGTTTTAACCTTTAAAATAAAAAATTACAAAAAGACATATTCAATTACATATGTCTTTTTTTGATTAGTTTTGTTACTTGTCCAAAAATTCAACAAATAATGAAACCATTTTCTATTTTAATATTGATTTGCGTTTTAATGATTTCCTGCAAAAATTCTGAATCCAATAAAAATACTACAACCTTGAATTATCCAGCAACCAAAAAAGTTGACACCATCACAAATTATTTCGGAACAGAAGTTAAAGATCCTTATCGTTGGCTGGAAGATGACAGGTCGGCCGAAACTGCCGCTTGGGTAATTGCCCAAAACAAAGTAACTTTTGATTATTTATCAAAAATTCCTTACCGCGAAGCTTTAAAAAACCGCTTGGAAAAATTATGGAATTACGAAAAAATTGGCGCGCCATTTAAAGAAGGTGACTATCATTATTTTTATAAAAATAACGGATTGCAAAATCAGTATGTGTTGTATCGTCAGAAAAATGAGGAAACGCCTGAGGTTTTTTTAGATCCCAATACTTTTTCTGAAGACGGAACTACCTCATTGGGCGAGCTTTCTTTTTCAAAAGACGGGAATATGTTGGCCTATTCCATTTCTGAAGGCGGATCGGACTGGCGAAAAATTATTGTGATGGATGCCTTATCCAAAGAAATTAAAGAAGATACCATTATTGATGTAAAGTTTAGCGGCATTTCCTGGAAAGAAAATGAAGGATTTTATTATTCAAGCTATGAAAAACCCAAAGGAAGCGAACTTTCGGCAAAAACCGACCAACATCATTTGTTTTACCACAAATTGGGAACTTCACAAAAAAACGATCCCGTTGTATTTGGCGACACACAAAAACGCAGGTATATTACAGGAACGGTGACGGAAGACGGCAACTATTTGCTGATTCGCGCTTCGGTATCAACATCAGGAAATGAATTATATCTCAAAGATTTATCAAAACAAAACAGTCCGATTGTAGCAATTCTTGATAATTTCGATTCGGAAACTACTTTATTGGACAACCAAGATGAAACCTTATTCTTCGTTACCAATTTAAATGCGCCAAACAAACGCGTGGTGAAAGTGAACGCTAAAAATCCACTTCCCAAAAATTGGGTTGATGTGATTCCTGAAACCAAAAACGTTCTCTCACCTTCAACAGCCAGCGGCTATTTATTCGCGAAATATATGGTTGATGCCGTTTCGCAAGTAAAACAATATGATTACAGCGGAAAATTTATTAGGGAAATCGAATTGCCGGGTGTTGGAACTGCGGGCGGATTTAGTGATAAAAAAGAGGCAACCTCTATTTATTATTCCTTTTCAAATTACATCAATCCGAGTTCCATTTATGCGTTTACGCCTTCTACAGGAATTTCAACATTGTACAACAAGCCTGCCATCGATTTTAATCCAAATCTTTATGAATCGAAACAAGTTTTTTATACTTCAAAAGACGGCACTAAAATTCCGATGATTATTTCCTATAAAAAAGGAACGATCTTAAACGGTAAAAATCCGACTATTTTATACGGATATGGCGGATTTAACATCAGCCTAACTCCAGGTTTCAGCATTACAAATGCTGTTTGGATGGAACAAGGCGGCATTTACGCAGTACCAAATTTACGCGGTGGCGGTGAATATGGAGAAGCCTGGCACAATGCCGGAACAAAAATGAAAAAACAAAATGTGTTTGACGATTTTATTGCGGCTGCGGAATATTTAATTGAAAACAACTACACTTCATCCAATTATTTGGCCATAAGCGGCGGCTCCAATGGCGGCTTACTGGTGGGCGCAACAATGACACAACGGCCCGATTTAATGAAAGTGGCTTTGCCGGCTGTGGGTGTTTTGGATATGCTGCGTTACCATACTTTTACAGCGGGCGCAGGCTGGGCTTATGATTATGGCACATCGGAAGATTCAAAAGAAATGTTCGACTATTTAAAAGGTTATTCACCTGTTCACAATGTAAAAGCGGGCGTTGAATATCCAGCAACGTTAATCACAACGGGAGATCACGATGACAGAGTTGTGCCAGCGCACTCGTTTAAATTTGCTGCTGAATTACAGGAAAAACAAACAGGAACAAATCCAACATTAATCCGCATAGAAACCAAAGCCGGACACGGAGCAGGAACGCCAGTTTCCAAAACCATTGAACAATATGCCGATATTTTTGGCTTTACCTTATACAATATGGGTTTTAAGGAATTGCTGAGCGGTTTATAATTTTTTAATCTTGGATTATAAATGTTGAATTATAAATTATCTATTGTCATTCTGAATGAAGCTTAGCGCAATGAAGAATCTCTAGGACATATTGTAACGTGAGATGCTTCACTATCGCTCTGCATGACATTGGGTAATTCGCATATTTACTTATTGTCTCATTGGCTTATAAACTTCTAATATTTAATATTTAACTTCTAATATTTAATATTTAACTTCTAATATCTAATATTTAACTTCCAATATTAAACTTCTCTCATCTGGTGCTAGTGGGCTTTTGCCTATCTTTGCAGCAAACAAACGCAGATGCAATTTAAAGACTTACAGTTAAACAAACATATTTTAAGGGCCATTTCAGAAAAGGGCTATGAATTTCCAACACAAGTTCAGGTGCAAACCATTCCGCTGCTATTGGCCAAAAAGGATGTGATTGCTTCTGCACAAACTGGTACCGGTAAAACTGCAGCCTTTGCCTTGCCAATTTTGCAAGGGTTATTCGACAAACAAGATCCTTCAAAAAAAGGTAAAAAAATACGGGCGTTGGTGGTAAGTCCAACCCGTGAATTGGCCATTCAAATTGAAGAAAGTTTTAAAGGTTATGGCAAGTACACCAATTTACAAACTGCGGTTGTTTTTGGAGGAACTTCTATAGATCCGCAAGTAGCGTTGCTAAAAAATGGTGTTGATATTTTAATTGCCACGCCGGGCAGGTTATTGGATTTGCACAAACAAGAACTTGTGAACCTTTCATTTATCGAAACATTGGTATTGGATGAAGCCGATTTAATGCTGGATATGGGCTTTATTGATGATGTTAAAAAAATTGAACGCCTGTGCCCAAAAAGCAAACAAATAGCCTTGTTTTCGGCAACAATGCCGCATAAAGTGGTTGAATTGGCGAAAACCATTTTAAAAAATCCAGAAAAAGTAGATGTAACGCCTCAATACGCTGCTGCGCAAGGCATAAATCAAATATTGTATTATGTTCCTAAAACAAAAAAAATGGAATTGTGCCTCCATTTATTAAGGAATACAATAAAAGGTGATATTCTTATTTTTAGACGCACCAAGTTTGGTGTGGACAAATTGGAGAAAATGTTGCGAAAAAACGACTTTAGTGTTGCCAGCATTCACGGCGACAAAACACAAGATGCACGCGAAGAAGCCTTAAACAGATTCAAAAATAAAGCGGTTTCCATTTTAATTGCCACCGATGTGGCTTCTCGTGGTTTAGATATTGACAATTTAGATGCCGTTATTAATTTTGATATTCCAAATATCCCAGAATCTTATGTGCACAGAATTGGCAGAACCGGAAGGGCAGGAAATACCGGCACTTCACATTCCTTTTGTGCTGCGGATGAAAAAATATACATCCAGGGCATTCAAAAACTGATTAACATCACAATTCCTGTAGTAGAAGACCATCCATATCCTTTGGATCCAAACGCAAAACCAGAAATATACAGAAAACTGGGCGTCAAAGCCAAAAAAGGCCGAAAATCCGATGCTTCCAAAAAAAATAAGAAACGTTGGTATTAATATAAGGAGTTGAAAGGCAGGAGACGGAAGTTTAAATTTCCTGTTGGCTATTGCACACGTACCGCTTGCAATAGTTATGAAACTCCGTCTTTGCGAGTTGTTTTGAAGTGATAGCGAAAAGACAACGTGGCAATCTGTTGAGAACTACCTTAATCATGATTGTAAGCATTATAAGCAACAGATTGCCGTATTTCACTGCGTTTCATTCGCAAAGACGCCTCGTTCTGGTGTTTCTGGTGTAGTGAAACTAACCAAAAATAGTTTTCCCCCGCCCTAAAAGGTGAACTATTTTTCACAAACTTTTAATATTATTTAGTTCCAAAGCCTTTTTTCCTCCCTTTAGGGCTGGGGAAAGAAAAAAAGGCGAAGCTCCAAAGCCTTTTTTCCTCCCTTTAGGGCTGGGGAAAGAAAAAAGGATAAAAAAAAATCATCCTACTTTCAAGGGCCTTTTAAAAAACACTATTATAGCGCGAATTTTTCAATGCTATCCTTCATTTTCTGTCATAAAAAACACCAATTAACGTAAATTATTGCCAAAAACACAAAACAAAAGGTTAAAAAAAACATAAAAAAGTCCAAAACACCTTAAAAACAGCAATTAAAACGCAGCAATATGATAAAAATAACCAAAATATTTAGAGCCAAAATAAAATAAACAAAAATATAATTGTTTATAACTCCTTATTTTTAAATCATTTAAGCACGTATATCAAAAAATATTATTATTTTAGCATTAAAAATAAAAGGTTTTGACAAATCGATATTGCATATTATAAATTATATATGTAGTTTTGCTTCTAATTGTGTAAACACAATTGCTTTAACCTATTTAAATTATTAAAGAATATTAATTAAAAAGTTACAAAATGAAACATTTAAAAAAATTGTCGGTAGTTCTAATGCTGACTGCCCTATTTAGTGTAACCTTCACGTCTTGTATTGACAATGAGGTTTCCCCAGTTGTTGAGGCCATTTATGGGGCTCAAGCTGATTTAATCGCTGCGCAAGCTGGCGTACAAAATGCTGAAGCAGCCTATTTATTGGCACGTGCTGAAGCTGAACAAGCACAAGCAGCTTGGAATACTGCACAAGCTGCACAAGTTGATGCAATTACTGCAGGTTACGTAGAAAATAACAGCTACAATGCTTTAGTGCACGAACAACAATTATTGGCTTTAGTAGCAACTACTAGTGCAAGTGTTGCTGCAACTGAAAATGCAATGGAATTGGCTCAGGTTACATTTGAAGCTGCATTGCAAACCGCAATTGCTGCTATGGAAGCTGCAGGAGCGCAAATTGCCGTTAACTACGCTTACCAATATGCGGGGGCAATGACTGCTGCAAACAATATTTGGTCTTCTTTATTAACTGCTGAAGCTAATTTGGCTAAAGCGGAATTAATGCTTGTTGGCGCTTCAGGTTCTGAAGTGTCTTATGCATTCCATTTAGCAGGTCTTGAAAATGCAGTAGCTCTTCAAGTAGCTGATATTGCTGCTAAGGAAGCAGCTTTGGCTTTATTAGAATCAAGTACACCAACCGCTGCAAAAGAAGCTCTTGATGCACAAAAAGTATCATTACAATCTCAATATGATGTCTTACTTCAAACAGAAGAAGCACAACAACAAGCGATTGCAGCAATCAACTTTCAAGATACTAATAGAGACACTTATGTTTCTGCATTAACATCTGCTTTAAATGATCACAATCTTTCTCTTACAACAAAATTAAATAGATTAGATTGGATTGCTACTGCAGAAGATAATATCGATTTATGGGAAATTGCATTAGCTGATTACCCAGCTGCTGTAGCTGCTTTAGAATTAGCTATTAGTGATGCTCAAGCTGTTGTTGAAGCTGCTGATTTGGCTTTAACTGCTGCAAATGAAGACAAATGGGCTGCTGATGATGTGTTAGCTGCTGCTGATGCTGATTTAGCTGATGCTAACTCTGCATTGTCTGACTTAAATGCTGATTTGGCTTTATTAAATGGAACTTACTACGCTGCCGTTACTAATTTAGCTGTTGAACAAGCTGCTTATGATGGCGGTATTGTTGGGGTTACTGCTGTACTAACGGCTGCAAACCTTGCATTAACAGCAGGAAATGCTGATGTTGCTCTTGCTCAAGCTGATTACGATGCCAAACAACTTGCTTTTGAAGCCAATCCTACTGGATTTGTTTGGACTGCTGGTGTTAATGGCGCTTTAGGTTTACACGCGGATGCTACAACTCCTACCAATTCTTATAGAAATTATGATGACACTTTAAATACTATGTCAGCATTGTCTCTAACTCCTATTGGAACTAATGAAACAGGAACTTATACTACTTATGCAGCCTATGCTCTTGATGCTCCATCGTTAGGATATGATTCATACTACAATGTAGGTGGTGATGACGTTGCTGGTGGTACTAACGCAGATCGATTAAATGCTGCAACGTTAGCATTAACAACAGCTCAGGGTTTAATAGCTGGTTTACAATTGGCTGTTACTAACGCACAATTTGATGTTGACCATTTTGGCGATGATTTAGCTGATGCTCAAGATGTGTATGATATCCAAAAAAATCTTTACGACAATCAATTGGCACTAGTTGTTGCTGCTGAAGCTGTTGTTGAGGCCGCTGATTTGGCTCAAATTGCTGCTGCTGATGACTTAGCAATAAAAGTACAAGCTGTAACTGATGCTGATACTGCATTAACTGAAGCTGAAGCTGACTTAACTGCTGCTGAAGGTGATTTAACTGCTTTCATAGCTTGTGATGATGCTTGTATTCAATCTAATATTGACAGTGCTTTAGCAAATATTGCTCTTTGGACAGAACAAATTGGAAACATTCAATTATTTATTGATGCTAAATATGCTGTAGTTGCCGGTTTATTGGTAGAGCTTGACACTTTAGGCGTTGAGTACACATTTGAAGTTGATGTAGATGGTTATGGCGCTTTCGATATTACTAATGACACAGTTCTAGGATCTACTTACTCTGATTTACGTGCACAACTTATTGCAGCCAATCAAGTATTATGGACTATCCAAAGAGATATGGCAGCAGTAGCAAGTGAGCAAGGTATTGTGAACAATTTAATTGCACAATGGAATACTAGTTATTCAACTTTTGTATCAACTACAATTCCTGCTTTAAAATCATCAATATCAGCATCTGAAACATTACTTGCTAAAGCTCAAGCCGCATTAGCGTTAGCTCTAAATGACGAAGCTGCTGCTGAAGCCAATATTGCTTATTTAGAAGCTTTAGTTGCAACTTTAGAGCAACGTTATTTAAATGCTTTATCAATAGCTGAAGAATACAAAATGTTAATGGAAGCTGCATTGGCATCATAATTCTTTAAGAAACAAATAAAGGGCTGCCTTACAGCAGCCCTTTTAAAATAAAATTTAACTCTTAAAGAACTAAAACATATGAAAAAATATTTAATTTTATGCTTTATCTTAGCATTCACACTTACAAGTGTAAACGCACAGGATAAAGTTTCAGACCACCACCACTATAAAGGTGATACTTGTAAAGTTGAGGCACGTTTTGCCCCGCAACAAGGTGACTTTACAGCGGCTATGGTTTTTGGACGAGGAGCATATCTAAATGGAGGTTTAGTTGTACCTGGTTCTTATTCATCGGTAAGCGGTAGTGCACCTTATGCAAATGTTGTTGATGCAAATGACAACAATATCACCAATATGGTGGGTGCAGAAGGAAGGTATTATGCTACAAATAGATTTGCCATTACATTAAGTGGTGGTGCTATTTTACGCAATACGCCAGCACAACTTGCCATACCTGCAGTTATTGATGTTGATGGTAACACCATTATCCCAGCTTATAGTGCTGTGGTAGCGGATGAACGTATTGACGCAAATATATCAGTAGGTGGACAATGGTTGTTCAATACTAAAAATGATCGTTTATTTCCTTATATAGGATTTGCATTGCCTTTTAGCTATGCAAGACAGTCATTATATGATCCAACAATTATTGTTGATGGTCAAGGAAATGTAGAGATTACCGATTTAGGTGCTCGTCATGCAGATATTACCGCTTTTGGAGTACAGGCAGTTGCAGGAGTTGATTATTACATTGCTAAAGATGTTTTCTTTGGTTTTGATATCAAACCGGTTTCTTATACGTATGCATACAGCGTTAAAACGCCAGGTCCGGGATTATATTCCTTAGAATCTGACACAAATACATTATCATTTTTTGCTCAATTTTCATTTAAAGTTGGGTTTAAATTTTAATTTGTAGGTTAATAAATTGATAAGGAAGGGTTGCATTAGCAGCCCTTTTTTTTTATGCCGAATTTGCTCGTGCTGAACTTGCTCGTGCTGAACTTGTTTCAGCATCTTCAAAGATTCTACTTAATTATGCTAAGAAATTCAATTCAAAAGATCCTGAAATGAATTCAGGATGACCGCTTTTAATTAATTTTCATAGAAAGCCCAACGCTGGTAAGCGTAATTGCAATACTTAACAATTCAACATTTACACGTTTCAACGATTAAACAATTAAACGCTTAAACATTCAAGGAAAGCTGTATCCTTTTCCGGGCAATATCAACTTCCAACACTTTCACAATCACGTGTTGCTGCAAAGTCACTATGGCATTCACGTCGCTCACAAAAGTGTTTGACAAATTAGAAATGTGCACCAAACCACTTTCCTTAATGCCGATATCCACAAAACAGCCAAAATTAGTGATGTTATTTACAATTCCGGGCAATAACTGTCCTTCGCGTAAATCATTAATGGAAGTGATGTTTTGGTTAAAAGTAAAAACCTTCGCTTTTTGACGTGGATCCAAGCCTGGTTTTTCCAATTCTTTTATAATGTCTTTCAAGGTTGGCAGCCCTATTTTATCTGAACAATAATTATCCAAAACAATTTTTTGAAGTAATTCTTTATTTCCAACGAGGTCAGAAATGGCCAATTTCAAATCCTTTGTAATATTATTGACAATCCCATAACTTTCCGGATGTACCGCCGAATCATCCAAGGGGTTTTTTCCCATTTTGATTCTTAAAAACCCTGCGCTTTGCTCATATGCTTTACCGCCCAAACGAGGTACTTTTTTAATATCAGCTCTGGAAGTAAATGCCCCGTTTTCGGCCCTGAAAGCCACAATAGTTGAAGCCAATTTTGGACCAATGCCAGAGACAAAACTCAACAAAGATTCACTGGCAGTATTTATATTAACCCCAATAGCATTTACGCAACTTTCCACAGTGCTGTCCAACGCATTTTTTAATTTGGTTTGATCAACATCGTGCTGGTACTGTCCAACGCCAATTGATTTTGCATCAATTTTCACCAATTCCGCCAAAGGATCAGCCAATCTTCTTCCGATAGAAACAGAACCTCTCACGATAACATCATAATTGGGAAACTCATCTCTTGCAATTTTTGAAGCAGAATAAATCGAAGCGCCGGCTTCACTCACCACATAAACTTCTATATCCTTGTAAAACTTAATATTTTTTATAAATTGTTCTGTTTCCCTTGAGGCGGTTCCGTTACCAATGGCAATCGCTTCAATTTTATAGGCATTCACCAACGAACTGATTTTTCCGGAAGCGACTTTTAAGTCGTTTTGTGGTGCATTTGGATAAATAGTTTCATTATAAAGCAAATCGCCCTGAGCATTAAGGCAAACAACTTTACAGCCCGATTTAAAGCCGGGGTCTATGGCTAAAATATTTTTTTCACCCAAAGGCGCGCCCAACAGCAATTGCTTTAAATTATTTGCAAAAACTTGAATCGCTGCATCATCCGCTTTTTCTTTCGCCAAATTCAACCTTTCATTAGCCAAGGCAGGAAAAAGTAACCGTTTATAGGAATCTTGAATGGCCAATTTAATTTGAACCGAACAATCATTCCTGGAAGTAATCATGCTACTTTCTATCTTCTCTATGGCTTTTTCATCCTCTATTTCCACTTTCACACGAATAAAACCTTCATTTTCTGCACGCAAAATGGCCAATAAACGATGTGACGGACAGCGATTTAAGGCTTCAGAAAAATTGAAATAATCTCGATATTTTTGTGCTTTTTCTTCTTCGGTTTTTATTTTTAATACTGCCGTTGAAATAACTGCAAACTTTTCCAATTGATAACGAATGCTGTTTCTGATGTCGCTTCTTTCATTAATCCATTCCGCAATAATATAACGGGCGCCTTCAAAAGCAATATCTAAGGTTTCAACTTCTTTATTTAAATAGTTGGAAGCAATAGAATTAAGGTCTGTTGCCCGCTGACCCATGATAATTTTTGCCAAAGGTTCCAAACCTTGGTTGCGGGCAGTTTCAGCTTTTGTTTTTCGTTTTTTCTTAAAAGGAAGGTAAATATCTTCCAAAGTAATTAAATCTTTAGCCGCAACAACTTTACCTTTCAAATCATCAGTTAAAACTTCTTGTTCCTCCAATGCTTTCAGAATTGCAGTTTTTCGCTTTTCCAACGTTTCAAACTGCAATTTATATTTAACGATTTCTCCAACTTGCACTTCATCTAAATCGCCTGTCATTTCCTTTCTGTAACGAGAAATAAATGGAATGGTGCAGTCCTCATTTAACAATTGAACCGTATTTTGAATGCCTTTATCTGGAAAGTTGGTAAAGGATTTTATGTAATGTAGTAGTTGCATTTAAATTTAGTTAACAGATGGTAGTTTCAGCTTATAGTCAAAGAAACTGTTTAAAATATTTAATTTTGACAAAAATCATCACCCTAAAATTGTTTCAGGATTACAACAAATAACGTGAGATGCTGAAACAAGTTTAGCAGGACGACTTTAGATAAATTGAAAATTCCTAACTTATTTGCGCGCCATTAGCAACAGCATCATTTTCAGGTTCAATAAATGCCAATTTTCCATCTGGCGTATTGGTCATTAAAATCATTCCTTGGCTTTCAATGCCTTTTAAGATTCGTGGCGCCAAATTTACCAAAACCGTCACTTTTTGTCCGATAATATCTTCTGCATTAAAACTTTCCGCAATGCCCGAAATAATGGTGCGAACGTCAATGCCCACATCAACTTTCAATTGCAATAATTTTTTAGTTTTCGGAACTTTAATTGCTTCAATAATGGTCCCAACCCTAATATCCAATTTTGTGAAATCATCAAAGTCAATTGTTTCTTTTTGGGGTTCAACCACATTGTTATCGGAAATATTCTCAAGTTTGGTGGCTTCCAATCTGTCCAATTGCTTCTGAATTTCTTCATCCTCTATTTTCGCAAACAACAATTCTCCTTTGCCAATTTGGTGGTTTGGAGACAGTAATTCTCCTTTGTCTTCAACATCATTCCAAGTCAATTCTTTATCGCCAATATTGAGGATTTTCTTCAATTTTTCTGAAGTAAACGGCAAAAAAGGTTCGCTTACTGTTGCCAAAGCGGTCGCGATTTGCAAGGCAACATACATCACCGTTTTTACGCGTTCTTCATCAACCTTAATCATTTTCCAAGGTTCTTCATCAGCCAGATATTTGTTTCCCAATCGCGCCAAATTCAGCAATTCCTGCGAGGCTTCCCTAAACCTGTAACGATTGATGGAATTGCCAATGATGGAAGGAAATTTGTGCATCTTTTCCAAAGTTTCATTGTCGATATCGGAAAACTCATTTGGTTCAGGAACAATTCCGTTGTAATATTTATCAGTTAAAACCACCACCCTGTTGATGAAATTACCAAAAATGGCCACCAACTCGTTGTTATTTCTTGCCTGAAAATCTTTCCAGGTAAAATCGTTGTCTTTTGTTTCCGGTGCATTGGCCGTTAAGGCATAGCGCAACACATCTTGTTTGTTTGGAAAATCTTCCAAATATTCGTGCAGCCAAACCGCCCAATTTTTTGAGGTGGAAATTTTATTGCCTTCCAAGTTTAAAAACTCATTTGCAGGCACATTTTCGGGGAAAATATACGTGCCTTCGGCTTTTAGCATCGCCGGAAAAATGATGCAATGAAACACAATATTGTCTTTGCCAATAAAATGAATCAGTTTTGTGTCTTTGTCTTTCCAATAAGGTTCCCAGTCTTTTCCTTCGCGCGCCGCCCATTCTTTGGTGGATGAAATATAGCCAATTGGCGCATCAAACCAAACGTAAAGCACTTTTCCCTCCGCATTTTCAACCGGCACCGGAATTCCCCAATCCAAATCGCGCGTTACCGCTCTTGGTTTTAAGCCGTCGTCCAGCCAAGATTTTACCTGGCCCAACACATTCGCTTTCCAATCGTTTTTATGGCCTTCCACAATCCATTCGCGCAGCCATTTTTCATATTTTTCCAGAGGCAAATACCAATGTTTTGTCATTTTTTTGGTTGGAACATTACCGGTAATGGCCGATTTCGGATTGATTAAATCGGTTGCATTATGACTTGTCCCACATTTTTCGCATTGGTCGCCATAACTTTCTTCGTTGCCGCATTTAGGGCAAGTACCAACCACAAATCTGTCGGCTAAAAACTGGTTCGCTTCTTCATCATACAATTGTTCACTGGTTTCCTCAATAAATTTTCCTTCATCATACAATTTTCTAAAAAATTCCGAAGCTGTTTTGTGGTGAATTTCTGCTGATGTGCGTGAATAATTATCAAAAGAAATTCCGAAATCTTCAAAAGATTTTTTGATGATGGCGTGGTATTTATCCACCACATCCTGCGGAGAAACACCTTCTTTTTTTGCTTTAATGGTAATTGGCACACCGTGCTCGTCAGATCCACAAATATAAATCACGTCGTTACCTGTCATACGCAAATAACGCGCATAAATATCGGCAGGAACGTAAACACCGGCCAAATGGCCAATATGAACCGGACCGTTGGTGTAAGGCAGCGCTGCGGTAATGGTATATCTTTTTGCCTTTACGGCAGGATTTTTGGAATTGCTCATCAAAATTTATTTAGAGCCACAAAAATAAGGATTGTTTGTCAGAAAAGTGAATAGTTGATTCGGTTTTCGTAATTTGCATTATGTTTTATTTAACTTTAAGATGATTCAACCCGAATATTTACAAAAAGGCGATACTGTTGCCATTGTTTCCACAGCCAGAAAAATAACTTCTGATAAAATAATTCGAGCCATTAAATTGCTTGAAAAATGGGGATTGCAAGTAATTATTGGAGAAACCATTGGCTCAGAAGAAAATCAATTTTCTGGTTCTGATGAAAAAAGAATCGCCGATTTTCAACAACAATTAGATAACCCAAAAGTGAAGGCGATTTGGTGCGCACGAGGCGGTTACGGAACGGTTCGTTTGATTGACAAACTTGATTTTTCAGCATTTAAAAAACACCCGAAATGGATTGTTGGCTATTCCGACATTACGGTTTTACACA
>CAMDPE010000058.1 GCA_945903795.1 Lutibacter flavus
CACGTTTTTTTGATTTGGTAAGATGGGGAGAAGCAGAAACTGTTTTAAATGGATATCTTATGGTTGAAAAAACGAAAAGAGATTTTCTTGCAAATGCACACTTTACAGCTGGTAGAGATGAATACTATCCAATACCACAAAGAGAAATAGATTTTACTGCAGGTTTATACAAGCAAAACCCTGGTTACTAAATATTTATAATCAGTGAAATATTTGGTTAATTATATTTATGTTTGAGTTGATGTTAAAAAGGCAGACATTTGTCTGCCTTTTTTTATTTTAAACATACAAACATGAATATAGAGAATCAACTTATATTCAAAAGAAACATGATATATTATGATTGAGATTAGATTTAAAATATTAATAATTGCAGTTCTTGTAGTTTCTTATTGTAAGGCGCAAACCATTATTCCTATTGAAACCAAAGATTTTTCATTGGTTTTACAAACAGATAATCAAAATAAATTAATAACTGTTTATTTTGGAAAAAAATTAAATTATGAGTTGGATTTTCAGCAAATTGAAAAACAATATTATTTTCCGAGTGCCAATGCGGGTATTTACAACTCAGCATACACACCTTCAGGAACATGGAATTTATCTGAACCAGCTTTACAAGTAAAACATTTTGATGGAAATTTATCCACAGATTTAATATTTGTTGATGTAAAAGTTCAAAAAAAGGGCGAAGAAACACTCACAAAAATAAAATTAACTGATCCGGTTTATAACTTATTTGTCATTTTAAACTATAAAGTTTGGGCCAACTTGAATGTTGTTGAGCAATGGACAGAAATTATCAATAAAGAAAATGATACAGTTGAACTAAGTAAGTATGCTTCGGCAAACCTTTACTTTACAAACAAAGATTTTTACTTAACTCATTTTCAAGGTGAGTATTTAAAAGAAATGCAACCAACTGAGGAAAGACTAACGCAAGGGATTAAAACGTTGGATTCAAAATTAGGAACTAGAGCAATGCTACTGGGAACACCAAATTTTATGATTTCTTTTGATAAACCAGCTGAAGAAGATAATGGCATGGTATTGCTTGGTCAACTAGCTTGGACTGGAAATTATAAAATAGATTTCGATATTGACTCTTATAAAAATTTGCGATTAATAGCTGGTATTAATCCTTATAATTCCAATTATACATTGCAAAAAGGAGAAACTTTTAAAACTCCTTCTTTAATCTATTCAATTTCAGACAATGGTGCTGGACAAGCATCCAGACAGTTACATACTTGGGCAAGGAAATATAGAGTATTAAATGGCGAAGGTGAGCGGTTAACTTTATTAAACAATTGGGAGGCAACTTATTTTGATTTTAATGAAGATAAACTTTCAAAATTAATTAAAGACACTAAAGATTTAGGATTAGACTTATTTTTATTAGATGATGGTTGGTTTGGAAATAAATATCCTCGTAATAATGACGATGCTGGCTTGGGAGATTGGCAAGAAAACAGAAAAAAATTACCAAATGGTTTAGGGTATTTAGTTGAAGAAGCCAAAAAAAATAAAGTTAAATTCGGAATTTGGATAGAACCTGAAATGGTAAATCCTGAAAGTGAGTTATTTAAAACACACCCAGATTGGGTAATTAAACAACCTGAAAGACCTGAAAAATTGTATCGTAACCAAATGGTACTGGATTTAACCAATCCAGATGTACAGAATTTTGTATATGCAGTGGTAGATTCTATTTTTACTAAAAACCCTGAGATAGCATTTGTTAAATGGGATTGTAATGCTGTGATTTACAATGTTTATTCTAATTATTTAGAACAAAATAAAATTCATCAAACTCATCTTTATATAGATTATGTACAGGGTTTGTACAAAGTATTAGATAAGATACGTCAAAAATACCCTTCAGTTTCTATGATGTTATGTTCCGGTGGTGGTGGTAGAGCTGATTACGAACTATTAAAATATTTTACAGAATTTTGGCCAAGTGATAATACAGATCCAATCGAACGCATTTTTCTACAGTGGAATTATTCTTATTTCTTTCCTTCAATTACAACAGCTTGCCATGTAACTAATTGGGGAAAACAGCCAATAAAATTTAAGGTTGATGTTGCTAGTATGGGAAAACTAGGATTTGATATTGATGTTAGCCATTTAAGTGCGGATGATTTACTTTTTACTAAAGAAGCGATAAAACAATATAATGAATTTAAGCATTTAGTTTTATTAGGTGATCAATTTCGCTTGGCTAGCCCTTATCAAAATCCATATGCATCTTTAATGTATGTTGATAAAAATAAATCGGAGGCTGTAATGTTCAATTATCTTTCTTCTAACAGGTTTATGGAGAAAATGACCAGACAACCTATTAAAATGAAAGGTTTGGATATTGATAAAAAGTATCAAATTAAAGAAATTAATTTGTACCCAAATACCATATCCACCTTGGATGGCTCAATTACGTATTCTGGTAATTTTTTAATGAATGTAGGCGTAAATCCGGATATAAATCTCAAACGAACAAGTGTAATTTTATTGATTACTGAAGTGAAATAAATACCATTATTCTATATAATTTATTTTTAGATATGGAATTTAGATTGTTTAGTGAGGTAAAATTTAAGAACCTCACTATTAAAATAACTCATAAAAATGAAGAACAAAATACAACTCATAACCTATATTGACAGATTAGGGTGCAAAAATATTAAAGACTTAAATTCTCTTTTCAAAAACGAATTTAAAGGACTTTTTGGAGGCTTGCATATTTTACCTTTCTATTTTCCCATTGATGGTGAAGATGCCGGTTTTGACCCTATAGATCATCAATTAATTGATCCAAGATTAGGTGATTGGAATGATTTACTTGAATTAAGCAAAGAGGTTGATATTATGGCCGATTTAATTGTGAATCACGTATCTGCAAAATCGGTTCAATTTCAAGATTATATTCAAAAAGGAAAAGCATCTAAATACGCTTCCTTATTTTTAACTTTCGATACGGTTTTTCCAAACGGTGCAACCGAAGCCGATTTGTTATCGATTTATAGACGTCGTCCAAATTTACCATTCACTATGGTTAAATTAAAGGATGGATCAACCAAATTAATTTGGACAACCTTTACCAGTAATCAAATTGATATTGATGTAAAAAGTGAAATTGGCATCCAATATTTAGAAGGAATTTTAGATACTTTTCAAAAAGGGGGCATAAAAATGATTCGTTTAGATGCCGCTGGATACGCCATAAAACAACAAGGAACATCTTGTTTTATGATTGATGAAACGTATCAATTTATTGATCAATTAACAGAAAAGGCGAAAGCAAAAGGAATTGAAGTGCTGGTTGAAATTCATTCCTACTACAAAACGCAAATCGAAATTGCAAAAAGAGTAGATTACATTTATGATTTTGCATTGCCAGTTTTGGTTTTAGACGCCTTGTTCAATAAAAATGCATTAAGTTTAAAAAAATGGTTAGAAGTAAGTCCGCGTAATGCGATTACGGTGTTGGATACCCATGATGGAATTGGTATTGTAGATGTGTCGGCTGATGGTGACAAACCAGGGTTAATTGAAAGTTCAGTTTTATCAAAAATTGTGGATCAAATGCATAGTAATAGTAAAGGAAATAGTTTAAAGGCAACTGGTGGCGCTGCATCTAATTTAGATTTATACCAAGTAAATTGCACCTATTTTGATGCTTTAGGAAGAGATGAAAACGCTTATTTAATGGCAAGAGCCATTCAGTTTTTTGTACCTGGAATTCCTCAAATATATTATGTAGGTTTATTTGCTGGTGAAAATGATATGGAATTGTTGGATAAAACAAATGTTGGAAGAGATATCAATCGCCATTATTTTACTAAAAATGAAATTAATGAACATTTAAAAAAACCTTTGATTCATGATTTAAAGGAATTGATGCTTTTAAGAAACAATCATCAGGCTTTTAATGGAGATTTTAATTTAATTGAAACTTCGGATAATGTGTTAAACATAAAATGGACAAATAATAACCATTCGGCAGAACTTCTTGTTGATTTAACTACAATGAGAATGCAAACCAATTTTTCATCATAAATTTAAGTTTAGCGTCCTATAACAGTAATATTATTTAATTTTATACAAATTAATACCATGAAAAATCAGCAAGTACAATCAGCCGATTATAATCAAAAAAACATTAAATGGCTCACCTACCTTATGTTTATGATGTTTGCCATGACAACAGATGCGGTGGGTGTTATTATTCCTGAAGTAATGAAGGAATTTAATTTATCTATGACTGCTGCAGGCCTTCTACATTATGGTCCTATGACTGCTATTGCTTTGGCAGGTATTTTTCTTGGTTTTTTAGCAGATAAAATTGGTCGTAAAAAAACCATTATTATAGGGTTGGCTTTATTCGCCGTAAATTCATATTTGTTTTTGTTGGGGAATACCTTTGGTTTTTTCTTAGTGCTTTTAGTAATTTCAGGAGCTGCCATTGGCGTGTTTAAAACGGGCGCATTGGCACTTATTGGTGATATGTCAAAATCAACCAATGATCATACATCTACCATGAATGTAGTTGAAGGTTTTTTTGGAATAGGCGCTATTATTGGCCCATTTTTAGTCAGTTATTTTCTTACAAGAAATGTAGATTGGAAATGGTTATATGTGGTGGCTGCTACCTTATGCGTTATCTTAATTATTATTGCCTTTTTTGCAAAATATCCTGACACTAAAAAAGCTACTGAAGAGCCGATAAATATAAAACGGACTTTGAATATGGTGAAAGATAAGTATGCATTTGGTTTCTCAATGGCAGCCTTTTTATATGTAGCTGTTGAAGCTGCAATTTATGTTTGGATGCCTACTTTAATAGCTGGTTATGATGGAAGTTTTATGTTTATTGCGTTATATGCTTTGCCAATATTCTTTGTTTTACGTGCAGGCGGACGCTTTTTAGGCGCTTGGATGTTAGAACGTTTTGATTGGACTGTTGTTATGGCAATTTCTAGTTTTAGCATATTATTGTGTTATGGATTTAGCTTTTTAAACGAATCAGCAACGGTTGTATTATTACCGCTTTCAGGTTTGTTTATGTCTGTTATTTACCCAACAATCAATTCAAAAGGAATTAGCTGTTTTCCAAAAAGCAGTCACGGTTCTGTAGCCGGAATCATTTTGTTTTTTACAGCTGCGGGAGCCGCAATTGGACCTTTATTAATGGGTGTTGTTAGTGATATGTTTGGATCAAATGCAACCTATGGTTTTATGTTGGCAACATTATTCTCAGCAATATTATTTATTGGTTTCTTGTTGAATATGATTTTTAAACCAACACAATTTCGTATTGCTCAATTAAATGAAAGTGAATATATAAATTTAAGAAATTTATAATGGCTGATAGTAAAATTAAAGGAGTTTGTTTTGGCGAAATTCTGTTTGATGTTTTTCTTGAACACAAAAAAATTGGCGGAGCGCCATTAAATGTTGCTTCAAGAATTAAATCTTTAGGAGGAGATATTTCCATTATTAGTGCCGTTGGCAGCAATAGTAACGGAAGGGAATTAATTGCTTATATAAATGATTTAGGAATTAATACAAAAACCATTGAAATAAAAAATGAGTACCCAACAGGAATGGTGAATGTGATTTTGAATGAAAAAGGAAACGCATCCTATGATATACATTACCCTTCCGCCTGGGATAAAATAGAACCTTCGGTTTCTAATACATCAATTGTTGAAGAAGCTGATTTTTTTGTATATGGCAGTTTGGCATCAAGAGATGCTGTTTCACGAAATACATTAAAGCAATTATTAGAGGTTGCTAACTACAAAATTTTTGATGTTAATTTAAGAGTTCCCCACTACACTCAAAAAACTTTGATAGATTTAATGAATGCCGCAAATTTCATAAAATTTAACGATGATGAGTTATTTGAAATTGCAAACTATCTTAAGTCAACGCATAAATCGCTGGAGCAAAATATAAAATTTATTGCAAAAGAAACCAATACAGAGGCCATTTGTGTTACACTGGGATCACATGGAGCCGTGTTATTTTGGGAAAATAAATTTTATCATAATTGCGGATTTAAAGTAAAAGTAATTGACACAGTAGGTTCCGGTGATTCATTTTTAGCATCTCTAATAGTAAAGTTGTTGGGTGAAAAGGATCCGCAATATGCTATTAATTATGCTTGTGCAGTTGGTGCTATTGTAGCGCAATATGAAGGGGCAAATCCGGAAATTTCCCAAGCTGAAATTGATGAGTTTTTAAATGGATTTTAATTGATATATAAAATAAAAGTTGATAAACTGAAAAACACATACTCTTTGAAAGTATTTCAAAATGTATGTTCACCATTGATTGTTAATTGCATTTTAAAATATAAATGCCCAAACAGTATCTGTACCAATCGAAACAAAAAACAATATATTTTTAAGGAAAGTTGGCATTACTCCGCTTATTGATTTGCGAAGAACTAGTGTAATGATAGAAATTAATGAAGTAAAATAGTACTGAAGTTGGCTATAAAATTAGATACGCATCTTTTTAAGTCGAATTTATGTTAATTATTTTCTTGGGTTTGTTAAGATTTATTCATTGCGTCATTTTTTAATTATCTTTGTAACCTAAAAAATATTTAATATGTTTTTATTTATCAGCGGTGGCGAAATATTTGTAATTCTTTTGGTGGTTGTCATGGTTTTTGGTGCAGATAAATTGCCGGAAATTGCTCGTGAACTTGGTAAAGGAATCCGTCAAATTAAAAATGCGACCAATGATATCAAACGTGAAATTCAAAATAGCGCAGAAAAAAACGACCTAAATATTGATGTTGCTGCAAAAGTGCGAAATGAGGTAAATAGAATAAAAGATAATTTTGACGATTTTTCTAACCCAATGAAAAAGGTTAAAGATGATATAGAAAAATCCTTAAATCCTTTGAAAGATGCCGACGGGAATTTGGTGAGTTATTTTAGCAAATCCAAAGATTCAAAAAACACCATAACAGACATTTCGGCAGATATCACTGCAGATTCCTCAACTACTGCAAAAGAAATTATAGATATTCCATCTGATTCCTTAACACCAACAAAAGAATCAAAGGAAGTAAAAGAGGTTTCTCCATCTCCTGAAAAAGAAATTAAAGATCCAAAAGAGGAGCAAAACGGAACTGTCAAGAGAGAAAAATAATTTTCAATCTAACTTGTTATAAACCAAGCTTATTTTACCCTGCTAATTGACAATCCGTCCCGAATTGGCAATAAAATTGTTTCAATTCTATCGTCATTATTTAGCAATTCATTGTATTCAAGCAAGGCTTGGGTGTCTTTATCGTTGGGTTCAATTTTTTCAACAACCTTACCGCTCCACAACACATTGTCTGATAAAATTACACCACCCGAATTCATTTTGCCGATAATCATCTTAAAATAAGTAGTGTAGTTTGATTTATCCGCATCAATAAAAACCAAATCAAACTTCTCATTTAAAGTCGGAATAATATCCAGCGCATTTCCAACCAGTTGTTTTATTTGTGCGTTATAAGCCGATTGGTCAAAATATTTTTTGGCAAAATCTTCCAGTTCTTCATTTTTATCAATAGTAAAAAGCGTTCCGTTTTTTTGTATTCCTTCCGCCAAACATAAAGCGGAATAACCTGTATAAGTTCCTATTTCCAAAATGGTTTTTGGCTGAATCAATTTTGAGATCATCGCCAAAATTCTGCCCTGATAACCGCCGCTTAACATTCTTGGGTTCAATACTTTTTGCCAAGTTTCTTTGTTTAATTGCTGTAAAAGTTCAGGTTCCTTTTGGGAATGATTTACAACGTAATCATCTATTTTTTCAGGTAAAAAATTCATTCTATTTTTATTTTAAAAAGAAATAAAAGACACTAAGAAAAAAGTAAATTTTTGAATAAATTAGTTCTCAACAGCAATCTTAAAGTTCCTTTTTTTGGCTTATGATTCTATTTTGGTTTTCAATTCCTGTTCCAGGTATTTTATTTCATCCTGATTTAAATGCTGTGTTTTAGGATATTCAGAATCCTTTAATTTTTGCAGACAAGTGCTCATTATCTTGTTTTGTTTGGCATAAAGTCCGCATTTTTTGCATAAAAATAAGTGAACTCTCAGTTTTATTTTTTCCCAAAAGCTGGCTTCGTTGTATTGGCTTTTATCGCAAATCGCACTTGCCTCATCACAGGTTAATTTCATATACCAAAATTTTAATTCTTAAACCAATTATCTTCCATGCATTTCCTAAGCTGGGTTCGCGCTCTGTGAATGATGACCCATAAGTTTGACGTGGTAATGTCAAGTTCTTTACAAATATCTTCTGTTTCAATTTGATGCACGGTTTTCATCCTAAAAACTATGGCATATTTCTCCGGTAATTTTCCAATGCATTTTTCCAAAACAAGGGCCAATTCTTCATTTTCAATCTTTTTTTCAATTTCACCGCTCCAGTCGGTTGGTACGCGTTCTTCCAGCCATTCTCCTTCCCTTTCGCCATCGGCATAAAAATTCATACGCACTTCGGCTTTGCCTTTTATCGAATTAATTTTACGGTAATAATCCACAATTTTTCTTTTCAGAATAGCAATAAGCCAAGTACGTTCACTTGATTCTCCTTTAAAATTTCCCTTAGCTTTTAGGGCCGAAAAAAAAGTGTCCTGTACCAGGTCTTTGGCCAAATCCCGGTCGTTTAAACGGCCAATGGTATAATTGAAAAGATAATCGGCGTGCAAGCTGACCCATTTTTCCGGATTTAAAAATTGTTTGTCGGTTACAGCCATTTAAAATTTATTTCTGAATGGCTAAGATAAATAAATTAACAGAATTATGTTGTATTTGGTACGATTCAACTTTGGCCAGTTTTCTAAAACAACCATAGTTTTTGAAGGAAAAAAGTTTATAAATAAGAAATCATTAACAGTTGAAGCACTAAACTCCGTCAAAAACGGGTTACCTTTGCTTTAAACTGATAAATCTTCCTTTTTAGACTTTTTGATTTCTATTAACATTTTATTTCTGGTTCTCAATTATTCATATCAAGTTTTAATCAATATGAAAAAAAGGAAACCTAAAAAATATAATACAGATGAAACCAATGATAAATATTGAATTATTGAAAGAACTCATCACATTTCGAAAAATGCTTCATGCCAATCCGGAAGTATCCGGTAAAGAATACAATACCGCCAAAAGTGTTGCCGAATTTTTAAAAACCTGCGCAATAACCAACGTTACAGAAAACATTGGAGGAACAGGTATTGTGGCTGAATTTGACAGTGGGAAACCAGGGAAATCAGTGATGTTTAGGGCCGAATTAGACGCTTTACCGATACAGGAAATCAACACTTTTGTACATAAATCAACCATTGATGGCGTTTCGCATAAATGTGGACATGATGGGCACGCAACGGTTTTATTGGGTTTGGCAAGAATTTTATCTGACCAAAAACCAAAAACCGGGAAAATATATTTATTGTTTCAGCCTGCGGAAGAAGATGGTGAAGGTGCAAAAGCAGTATTTGCTGACCCCAAATTTGAAGCTTTAAAACCTGATTATATTTTTGCTTTTCACAACCTTCCTGCCTATCCTTTAAACCAAATTGTGGTTAAACATAAATCATTTACGGCCGCCGTAAAAAGCATCATTATTAAAATCAACGGAAAAACAGCGCACGCCGCTGAGCCCGAAAACGGCTTGAATCCTGCACTTGCCATTGCTGAAATTTTACAGGAATCGGCAAAACTTTCCAACAACGACACAAATCGAAACGATTTTACGCTAATCACCCCAATTCATATTGAAATGGGCGAAATTGCTTACGGAATTTCCGCAGGCCACGGAGAAATACGACTAACCATTCGCACCTGGAATGAGGAAACGATGGAAAAATTAACCGCTGATTTAACAAATTGTATTGATAAAGCTGCTAAAAATCATCAAATACCAATCACCTATTCTTGGACGCAGGAATTTTACGCCAACCAAAATGATGATATAGCCGTTTCACTCATCAAAGAAGCCGCCACAAATTTGTCATTAGATATTTTTGAACGAAAATTTCCTTTTAAGTGGGGAGAAGATTTTGGCCTTTTCACCCAACATTTTAAAGGTGCGATGTTTGGCATTGGATCAGGAGAAAAAAGTCCGTCACTGCACAATCCCGATTACGATTTTCCTGATGAAATTTTACCCAACGCCATCCAATTGTTCCATCAAATAAGTTTACGAATTTTATCATGAAATCCCTCCACACCTCACATTTAGAAATCAGTAAATCGGCGCTGGAGCATAACATTCAGTTTTTAAAGAATTACATTGGCAATGGTGTCCAAATATCTTCCGTTGTAAAAGGCAATGCCTACGGTCACGGACTTGAAGTGTTTGTTCCACTGGCCGAACATTGCGGCATCAATCATTTTTCAGTTTTTAGCGCAGATGAAGCATTGCGCGTTCATAACTCAAGCAGTGAAAACAGCACGGTAATGATTATGGGATTAATCAACAATGAACAACTTGAATGGGCGATTGAAAACAATATTGAGTTTTATGTTTTTGAACAAGACCGCCTAGAAAAAGCACTTGAAACGGCCAAAAGAATCGGAAAAATCGCCAAAGTTCATATTGAAGTGGAAACCGGAATGAACAGAACCGGATTTACGCTAACCCAACTTCCGGCAGTGTTAAAATTGCTGAAAAATAATAATGATTACCTGTTTTTTAAAGGTCTTTGCACACATTTTGCAGGGGCAGAAAGTATTACCAATTATTATCGAATTCATAAACAACAACAGGTTTTTAAGAAAGTTTTAAAAAAAGTAGCTTCAGCAGGTTTAACGTCCGAACAAAAACACACGGCTTGTTCAGCCGCCGCGTTGCGTTACCCAAAATTTCAAATGGATATGGTTAGACTGGGAATTATTCAGTACGGATTTTTTCCAAACAAGGAAATTTTGATTGAATATTTAACCAAAAAGAAAGAGACTGTAAATCCTTTAAAACGCTTAATTTCGTGGAAAAGCCGAGTTATGGATGTTAAAAAAGTAAAAACCGGAGAATTTGTTGGTTACGGAACTTCCTATCTGGCAAATTCCGATATAAAAATAGCCATTATTCCTGTAGGTTATGCACACGGTTTTAGTCGAAATTTGAGCAATCAGGGCATTGTGTTAATCAACGGACAACGAGTGAGCGTAGTTGGCACTGTAAATATGAATATGATTACGGTTGATGTTTCCCAAGTTAACTCAGTTGAAAAAGGCGATGAAGTGGTTTTGATTGGAAAACAAGGTGATTTGGAAATTAGCATTTCTTCATTTAGCGAATTTAGCGAGCAGGTAAATTATGAATTGCTCACAAGATTGCCAGAAAATTTACCCAGATTAATTGTTGATTAACTGCAACAAAATTTAATTGAAAAACCCATAAAATAAGGTTTTATGGGCTTTTTAATTTCTGTTTTGATTCTCTGGATTTATTGTTTGCTTTCAAACACATTATTTTCGCGGTCAATATCTGCCATCAATTGTGAAGGGTCAATTTCCACTGATTTCACTTCTTTTAAAGTTGAAAAAGCGTACGTCGGATTTGCCCAAGACCAGTTTTTAATAAGCGTTGCATCGGTGGATTTTTCGCCACGCATCATACTTAACGGAATGTAAAAATTCTCTTTGCTTCCATCTACATAAGTGACAACAACATCAACAGGCATTGGCATTTGACCAATTCTTGCCAATGTTACGGTGTTTCCTTCAACCTTCGCTACGGCATAATCTATGGTATGTGTGGTTTGAGTCCATTCATTCAAAAACCAATCCAGCTGAATTCCCGAAACTTTTTCGGCAGTTCGTTTAATGTCGTTTGGCGTTGGATGTTTGAATTTAAAATCCTCAAAATATTTTTTGATGGTTTTTCGCACATTTTCTTCTCCTATAATATAATTCAATTGCGACAAGAACATACTTCCTTTTGTGTAACTTCCCACACTAAAAGCGGTGTTGGTGTTAAAACGGTCGGCGTGCGTTGTCAACGGTTCTTCAATATTGTTTTTTACAACATAAAAATATCCATTATAATTTTTTGACGAAGGTTCTCTATCATCTTCTCTTAAAAATGCATTAGAGGCCAACGATGAAATATAAGAGGTAAAACCTTCGTCCATCCAAGAATGTTTGCTCTCGTTTGTTGCTAAAATTTGTTGAAACCACGTATGCGCCAATTCGTGAAAAACCGTTCCCACAATGTTATTTAAAGTTTCACCGCCCTCAACTAAAGTGCACATGGCATATTCCATACCGCCGTCACCGCCTTGAATTACGGAATACTGTTTCCAAGGATATTCCCCAATATTTTCATTGAAATACTGCAGTGCTTTTTCCGTTAAAGGCTGAACTTCTTTCCAAGCTGTTGCGTATTTTTTATCGTTTTTATAGAAAAAATGAAGTTCTGTTCCGCTGGCAGTTTTTAGAATATCATGCACGTAATTTGGATCGGCTGCCCAGGTAAAATCGTGTACGTTTGGCGCCACAAAATGCCATTTCAGTTTTTTTCCCTTCGGAAGCTTTAACGGTTTTGATTTGTCTTCATAGCCGTGACCAACTTCCTGCGGATTTTGAAGATAACCTGTTGAGCCAACAGTATAATTTTTGTCAATATGAAGCGTCACGTCAAAATTTGCCCAAACGCCATGAAATTCCCTGGCAATGTAGGAATCTGCGTGCCAGCCTTCAAAATCATATTCTGCCATTTTAGGATACCATTGCGCCATCGAAAGCGCCACGCCATCTACGCTGTTTCTGCCTGCTCTTCTAATATGCACCGGAACCTGCCCTTCAAAAGTCATTTCAAAATTTACTTTTTCTCCTTGTTGAATTTGATCATTTAAAATCACTTTTAGCACTGTTCCGTCAATCAGAAATTTAACTTCTTTTCCATTTTGTTTAAGCGACAACACTTTTAAATAGCCAATTTCATTGGGTTTTAATTTGGCAATTCGACTTTCATAAACCGGGTTTTCTTTGGTGCCTATATTGTTTACCATTCTTTTGTCGGGATCCGGAACAGCCTGCAATCTGGCATCCATTTCACTGTTTGGCTGAAAGGCGTTGAAATACAAATGATAAAAAACCACATTTAAAACATCAGGAGAATTGTTGGTATATGCCAATTCCTGGGTTCCTTTGTATTGATAATTTTCTGCATCAATATCCACATCCATTTTGTAATCCGCGTGTTGTTGCCAGTAAGCAGTGTTATTTTGCGCAAAAACAGTAATTGAAGTAATTGTCAAAAAAATTACAAAAAGTCTTTTCATAAGAGGTTTATTTATTTGCCGCAATATAAACATTCCTTTATTAAACAAAAAAACACACGGCAAGCCGCGTGTTTTTTTAACAGAAAATTATAAGTTTTGTGGTTTAATTAACCATTTTATCGGCCAACAACAAGGCGTTATAGGCATTTGCAATGCTTCCTGCTTTTGACAAGTTGGAGAATGCGGCTTTTTCACCTTTTTGACCAGGAACAAGAACTTGTAAATTCACTTTAACCCCTGAATTCATAATAATATGTTTTACCTGACTAGCGGATAATTGTGGATAGTAAGAACGAATTAGCGTTGCAATACCCGCAACTTCAGGCGAAGCCATAGATGTTCCGCTGTATTTTGCATATTCGTCTTTTGGCACCGTTGAATTAATTTGCACTCCAGGCGCAAAGACATCCACATTTATTTTTCCGTAATTAGAGAATGAAGCAGGCATATTTTCGTTAAAATTAGCGCTTAATGCACCAATGGTAATCACATTATCTGAAATTTCGGTTACTTTATCTTCAGAATCGTTTGGCCAATTGTCTTTTACATCAATATTTTTATTGTCGTTTCCTGCAGCGTGCACCAACAATACATCTTTTTCTGCAGCGTATTTAATAGCGTCTAAAACCCATTCTTTGTTTGGAGAAAAACTTTTTCCAAAACTCATGTTGATTACTTTTGCGCCATTATCAACGGCATATCTAATTGCCAACGCAACATCTTTATCGCGCTCATCGCCATCTGGCACCGCCCGAACAGACATTAATTTTGCATTGTTGGCAACTCCTTGCAATCCTTTATTATTGTTACGGGATGCCAAAATAATTCCGGAAACGTGTGTGCCGTGAGATTCACTTTCTTTATCACCAATCACAAATCCGTTTCCGTATTTTGTGTCATTCATATCTTCCGGATTGTCGCCTACAATTGTGCGTCCGTTAAAATTGAAATCGTAGTTTTTATTTTGTTTTTGCGTTGCATAATAATCTAAATAAGCAGCTTCATCAAGACCTCTGCCAAACAAGCCAATTAAATCACCAACTTGTGCTTTTAGCGTTTCATCTTCGGTATTGATTGCTTTTAAATCTTCCAGCGTAAGCGCTTCTTTACCTAGGAATGTTTTTACTGCGGCAAAATTTGCGCCTATTTGCTCCATGCGCGACAAGGTTTGAAAATGTCTTGAAGATGCAGCTTTGTAAGC
>CAMDPE010000059.1 GCA_945903795.1 Lutibacter flavus
TATAACACCGTTTATAAAAAAACTGCTTTTTTCTGAAGAATAATCTTTGGCAATCTCAATATATTCGTTAATGGTAACGCTTGTTGGAATTGAGGGAAATTTTAAAAACTCGCTTATCGCCATTTTTATCAAAATCATATCAATTTCCGCAATACGGTCTGTGTCCCAATTGGGCGTTTTATTTTCAATTTCCTTTTCAAATTCCTTGTGGTTCAGCACCACTTTTCTGAATAAATCCACCACAAATTTCTTGTCGTCATCATCTTTATACGTATTTCCCAACAAAAAAATCTGATTTGGTTTTAATTGATTCAACGATTTAACAATCCAGGTATTCACAAAAGGAATGTCATCTACCCAACTAATGTTTTTATCTTCAAAATATTCTGCCAATTTTTCATTTGGAGCCACCAAATTTTTAAATATTGCCACCACAAAATCGCGATCTTCTTCAAAAGATGATTTTTCAGATTTTAAATAAGCGGCATAAATATCACTTTCTTTAACCAGCTTCAAAATTTCGTGGACATATTCATTGTCCAAACGCCAATAATTTAGCTTTTTTTCTTCCAAATAGCCATTTAAGGAACCGCTTTCCTCCAATAAACTAAAAATTTGGTTGTTAATAAATTTACAATTCGGATTTAAATCTTGCGAAGTTGCCAAATATTTTTTGCCGGAAATTTCAATATGTTTTTTTTCCATATTCTTAACCTCAACAAGCAAACGAAGCATCAGCACATACAAATCGTGCATTTTTTCAATACTGGCGTATAAAAAATCTTCTTCTTTTTTAAGGTTATCACTTTTAGACTGAAGCAACGCGTAAACCGATTGCATTACTTTTATTCTAATATGTCTTCTATTTATCATTTAAAGAACTTTGAAACTTTAGTGGTACAAAGCGCAAAAATACTACTTATTTTTAGAAATTAAGTTTTGTTTTTATTAATTTATTTACCTAAAGCAGCTAAATTTTAAAACAATTTCTATAAAAATACTATTTTGGGCGTTCCCTAAGGGTCGGGCTTTCCGCTTCAATCTTTTTTTCGGAAAAAAAACCTCAAAAAAGGATTTTCGCTGCAAACCCTAACGCAACTTGATTTACGATTACGATTTTAAATTTTTCCCATTTCCAAAACCCAAGTAACTTTAAAACAACTTTTATCGGTAAACTTTTTTTTTCCCGTATCTTCGCATTTTACAAAATTCATTGCATTTAATAACTTTATGAAAGCTTTACAATACTTAAACAAATACTTTTTTAAATATAAATACCGGCTGTTAATAGGCATTATTATTACCATTGCTTCTAAAATTCTGGCTTTGGAAGTTCCCCGGCTTATCAGGGAATCCATAAATGTAGCGGAAGATTACAGAAACGGCATTGTGACCGATTTGGCCATTGTAAAGTCGGAATTGCTTTATAATATCCTTTTAATCGTTGCGGCAGCATTGCTTTCGGGGTTTTTCACCTTTTTAATGCGACAAACCATTATTGTGATGTCGCGCCTGATTGAATTTGATTTAAAAAATGAAATTTATCGCCAATACCAATTACTGTCGCTAAATTTTTACAAAAAAAACAGAACAGGCGATTTAATGAATCGCATCACAGAAGATGTGAGCAAGGTGCGTATGTACTCGGGTCCGGCAATTATGTATAGCATAAATATGCTTGTGCTTTTTACTGTGGCCATTATTAAAATGTACAATATTGATGTCACATTAACAAACTATACGCTTTTGCCCTTACCCATTTTATCTGTATTGATTTATTATTTAAGCAGAATTATCAACCAGCGCAGCACTGTTGTACAGCAATATTTATCGAAATTAACTTCAAGCGCCCAGGAAACTTTTTCTGGAATCAGCATCTTAAAATCATATGGTATTGAAGAAAAAGCAATGTCAGAATTTGAGCACTTGTCCGATAAAGCCAAAGAAAAAAATATTAGCCTATTTAAAGTTCAGGCCTTGTTTTTTCCTTCCATGATTCTGCTGATTGGTTTAAGCAATATCCTGGTTATTTATGTTGGCGGACTGCGCTATATTGAAGGTACCATTTCTTTGGGTGTTATTGCCGAGTTTATTATGTACATTAATATGCTTACCTGGCCGGTGGCCGTTGTTGGTTGGGTTACTTCAATCGTTCAAGAAGCAGAAGCCTCGCAAATACGGATCAACGAGTTTTTAAAACAAGAACCTGAAATCACTAACAATACAGACAAACCCTCAAAAATTGAAGGCGAAATTGAATTTAAAGATGTATCGTTCACCTATGACGATACCAATATTGAAGCACTTCAACATGTGAGTTTTAAACTTGAAAAAGGAAAAACACTGGGTATTTTAGGAAATACCGGATCGGGAAAAACAACGCTTATCAGCCTAATTGCCCGTTTGTATGATTTGAAATCAGGTACGATTTTAATAGACCAAAAACCCATTGAGCAACTTAATCTGGACAACCTGCGCCAGAGTATCGGTTTTGTTCCGCAGGAAGCTTTTCTGTTTTCCGACACCATCAAAAACAATATCAAATTTGGTGATGAAGCTGCTTCCGACGAAAAAATTGAGCAAGCCGCTAAAGATGCTTACATCCATCACAATATTATTGAGTTTAACGAAGGTTACAACACTTATGTCGGCGAACGCGGCGTAACTTTGTCGGGCGGACAAAAACAGCGGGTTTCCATCGCACGTGCGCTGATTAAAGAACCTGAAATTTTAATTTTTGACGATTGTTTATCCGCAGTGGATACAGAAACAGAAGAAATTATTTTAAATAACTTATTTAAAATAAGTCAAGATAAAACCTCAATCATTGTAAGCCATAGAATCTCCTCCATAAAAAATGCTGATAGCATTTTAGTATTGGAAAAAGGAAAAATAATTCAACAAGGCTCGCATAATGAGCTAATTAAAATAAACGGTTATTATAAAGACCTCTACGAACAGCAACTTTTGGAAAAAGAAATTTGAAAATAGTGAAATAAGTCAAATAATTTTATAGATTTGTGACAAAATCTAATAAAAAGATTAATTAAAATAGAGAGTTATATATGAATGATAATGAACATTTAGAACAAGAAGAGATCTTCTCTCAGGTTCTTAGAGCAGGAAGAAGAACTTACTTTTTTGACGTAAGAGCAACAAAAGCCGAAGATTATTACTTAACTATCACTGAAAGTAAAAAATTCACTCATGACGATGGATCTTTCCATTACAAAAAGCATAAAATTTATTTATACAAAGAAGATTTTGTCGAATTTAATGATATGCTAAAAGAAGCAACAAATTATATTTTAAATGAAAAAGGTGAAGAAGTGATTTCTGAACGTCACCAAAAAGATTTTAAAAGACCGTCAGACGGAACAGAAGATACCGAAGAAACAGTGTCAGGATCTGAAAGTTTTACCGATGTAAATTTTGAGGATATATAATCGTTATAACTTCATCTAAATAAAAAAAAACACTTCAATTGAAGTGTTTTTTTATGCCCAAAAAAAAGCTGATGAATTAATCATCAGCTTTTTTTACTCGTTATTTTATGCAAGCTTATGCCAAAACTTTTTGAACTTTATCTGCTGCTTCCTGAAATTCAGTGGCAGAAATTAAATCCAGGCCGCTATTGTCTAAAAGCAGTTGCGCTTCTTTGGCGTTGGTTCCTTGTAAACGAACAATAATTGGCACGTTTATGGCATCGCCCATATTTTTATAAGCATCAATCACCCCTTGTGCTACTCGGTCGCAACGTACAATTCCACCAAAAATATTCACCAAAATGGCTTTTACATTAGAGTCTTTCAATATAATTCTGAATGCTGTTTCAACACGTTTTGCATCTGCGGTACCGCCAACATCCAAAAAGTTTGCAGGTTCACCTCCAGATTGTTTAATTAAATCCATGGTGCTCATTGCCAATCCTGCTCCATTTACCATACAGCCTACATTTCCATCTAAATCAACATAATTTAAACCGGCGGCATTGGCTTCAACTTCAATCGCATTTTCTTCACGCAAATCTCTTAACAAGGCCAAATCTTTATGGCGAAATAAGGCATTATCATCCAAAACAACTTTTGAATCAACCGCTAAAATTTTGTCATCAGAAGTTTTCAACACTGGGTTTATTTCAAATAAAGTGGCATCAGACTGTACAAAAGCAGTGTATAAAGAAGTTACAAAATTGATCATTTCTTTTAACGCATTTCCAGACAATCCTAAATTAAATGCAATTTTACGCGCCTGAAAAGCCTGTAATCCCAATAAAGGATCAATTTCTTCTGTAAAAATTAAATGAGGTGTTTTCTCAGCAACAGTTTCTATATCCATACCGCCTTCGGTAGAATACATAATCATATTTTTACCGGTGGCTCTGTTTAACAAAACCGACATGTAATACTCTTCTGGTTCACTTGCTCCCGGATAATATACGTCTTCAGCAATTAAAACCTGATGAACTTTTTTTCCTTGTGGTGGTGTTTGTGGCGTTACCAACATCATTCCGATAATACTTTCAGAAATTGTTTCAATATCTTGTAAACTTTTAGCCAATTTCACGCCACCGCCTTTTCCTCGTCCGCCTGCATGAATTTGCGCTTTAACAACCCACCATCCTGTTCCGGTTTCAACAGCCAATTGTTTTGCTGCATCTACCGCTTTTAAATGGTTATCGGCAACAATACCGCGTTGTATTCTAACGCCAAAACTACTTAGTAATTCTTTTCCTTGATATTCGTGTAAATTCATTAGAGATAATGGTTTTTGTAAATATCAACAAATGTACTAATCCTAAATTAAATTAATGTTGAATATTAAAAAAGTTTCACATTGTGTAACAATGTGTTATTTTTGGCGTCTTTATATATATTATTAATTATTTAAGATGGTTTAATTTGTTTCTTAAATATTTAAACAAAAATACGGATATCGATTATTAGCTTTTAATGATACAAAAATTACAAATTTTGACAAACAAAGAAATAATTAATCGCGAACAGCATCTGTTACCGCCAAAAAGTAAAATTTAAACAGATGAAAAAATTACTGTTCTTAGTATGTTTGTTTTTTTTCTCCCTAACCTATTCCCAAGAAAAAATTAAATCGGTTAACGCATCGCGAATTACCAATTCTCCAACAATTGACGGAGTTTTAGACGAGGGTTTTTGGAAAGATGCTGAACCCGCACAAAACTTTCAAATGTTTAAGCCCGGCGATGGAGGCAATGAAAGGGAAGATATGAAAACAGTGGTGAAAATAGCCTATGACGATGAAGCCATTTATTTTGGCGCAACGATGTATGACGTGAACCCTAAAGCAATTCCTTTACAGTATGGTGCCAGAGATCAATTTGGACAAATAGACTTTTTTTTAATCAGCATCAATCCTAACAACGACGGTCAAAATGATACGGAATTTGTGGTGATGAGCACCGGTGCTCAAGGCGATGCCAAAGTTTCTTCAGATGGAGAAGATTTTAGCTGGAATGCTGTTTGGGAAAGCGACGTTAAAATTAATGGAGACAGTTGGGTTGCGGAAATCAAAATACCTTATTCGGCCTTACGTTTCAGTAATTCAACTGAGCAAATTTGGGGCGTAAATTTTCACAGAAGAATTAACAGGCTCAATGAGCAATACTCTTGGAATTACGTTGATAAAAAAACCGGATTATTCACCCAATATTCAGGATTAATCACTGGTATAAAAAATATAGAGCCTCCTACCCGACTCAGTTTTTCACCTTATGCTTTTGCTGCAGTGAATTCTTATAATGGCGACTCAGAATCCGATTACGCTATTGGAATGGATTTAAAATATGGGATTAATGAAAGTTTTACATTGGATGCCACGTTAATTCCTGACTTTGGGCAAACTGCTTTTGACGACCAGGTTTTAAATTTAGGTCCGTTTGAACAGCAATATGAGGAAAAACGCTCCTTTTTTACGGAAGGTACAGAACTTTTCAATAAAGGTTATTTGTTTTATTCCAGAAGAATTGGAAGTAAACCTATTGGTTATGGTAATGTTCAATCCAATTTAAAAGAAAGTGAAGAAATCACCAATAATCCAAGTAAGGTAAATATGATAAATGCCTTAAAAGTTTCGGGCAGAACAAAAAAAGGATTGGGTATCGGGTTTTTCAATGCCATCACTGAAAAAACGTACGCGGAAATCAAAAACACATTGACCAATGAAACCAGAGAAGTCATTACAGCGCCTCTTACCAATTATAATGTGCTTGTTTTAGACCAGCAATTCAATAAAAACTCCTCCGTTGGTTTTATAAATACCAATGTTACAAGAGACGGCAGTTTTAGGGATGCCAATGTTTCCGCTTTATTATTTGATATTTCTAATAAAGCAAATAAATATAAATTGACAGGTGATTTTAAACTTAGCAATATTCAAGAAAATGGAGAAAATAATTCGGGTTATTCCGGCTTGCTTGAATTTGCAAAAATTTCAGGAAATTACCAATATGAATTTGGTCATTCTCGAAGCAATGGCACTTACAACATTAACGATTTAGGTTATCAAAACAGAAATAACCTGGCTGTTTACTGGGCTGAAGTATCCTACAGAATTTTTGAGCCCGCAAATATCTTTAATGAATATAATATTTCATTATCAAGCAATTTTAATTATCAAAATGACACGAACCAATTTGCGGAAAACAATTTTGAATTGGATTTTTTCTTTGCCACCAAAACAAGATTTGCCTTTGGCGGAGAACTAAATACCAGTCTTGGCGATCAATATAATTTTTATGAGCCTCGCGTTCAAGGAAGATATTTTAAGCAAAATCCCGTTTATTCACTAAATAGCTGGTTTTCTTCTGATTACAGGAAAAAATTCGCAATTGACGTAAGAAGCACCTACGCTAAAAGATACACACTCAATAATGAATTGGCTCAAGTTACCATTTCACCACGTTATCGCTTTTCTGATAAATTTTCTGTAATTTATGCACTTAATTTTTCAAAACTCATTAATGATAAAGGTTGGGTAGCAAATTTAAATGATGGTAGCATTATTTTTGGGGACAGAAACGTAAAAACCGTAACCAATACGTTAACGGGTAATTTGAGCTTCAATATAAAATCAACTTTAGGACTCTCATTCAGGCATTATTGGTCGCCAGTTACTTACGATACCAATTTTTTTGAATTGAACAATGACGGCACTTTAAACCCCAGTTCATATATTGCTACCCACAATATCAATTACAATATCTGGAATTTGGATTTAAATTATTCCTGGGAATTTGCCCCTGGAAGCCAATTGGTGTTTTTATACAGAAACTCCATCTTTAATGAGGATCAACTGGCTCATTTAAATTTTAAGAAGAACTTGGACAACCTTTTTACAGAGCCTGTTAACAACAATTTTTCCGTTAAATTTATTTATTATTTGGATTATAACAATGTTAAAAAGTGGATGTAAATTAAGCAATAGCAATTATGTGTTAGATGCTGATTGTTAATTAAGGAAAATTGAAATAGATTGAGATTAGAGACCATAATTTGATTGATAGAATCTTCTACAAAAAGAGTTAAACAGCCAATTCAACGATTACACCGTTAAACAGTTCAACGAATAAACAAAAAAGTTTACTTTTACCAGATGATAGAAGCTAAAAATATTCATAAATTTTACGGGGATTTAGAGGTTTTAAAAGGCGTGAATTTAACCATAAAAAAGGGGGAAATTGTCGCTATTGTTGGTCCGTCAGGTGCAGGAAAAACAACGTTGTTGCAAATTCTTGGCACTTTGGATTACCCTGCTAAAGGCAAAGATTCTAAACTTGCCATCAGTACCAAAAACATTCTTGCATTAAAAGACAACGAATTATCCAAGTTCAGAAATCAGCATATAGGTTTTATTTTTCAGTTTCATCAATTGCTTCCCGAATTTACGGCACTTGAAAATGTTTGCATCCCGGCTTTTATTGGAAATACCTCAAAAAAAGATGCAGAAAACAAAGCAAAAGAATTGCTTAATTTTTTAGGCCTTTCCAGCAGAATGCATCACAAACCAAACGAATTGTCGGGTGGTGAACAACAACGTGTTGCAGTCGCCAGATCTTTAATCAACAATCCCGATGTTATTTTTGCTGATGAACCCAGCGGAAATTTAGATTCAGCTGCCGCCAAGAATTTGCACGAATTATTTTTCACCCTGCGTGACAAATTCAACCAAACTTTTGTGATTGTAACGCACAATCAGGAATTGGCAGAAATGGCCGATCGCAAATTGGAAATGATAGACGGTAGAATCAGCAATAATCCTTTATAAAATGACAGGTATAATTAGTGCGATGCAGGAAGAAATTCAGGCATTGCTGCACGAACTTCAGGAAGTGTCAACAACTGATAAAGGAATGAGAACCTATTATACAGGTACGTTATTCGGCAAAAAAGTGGTGCTTGTTTTTTCCCGTTGGGGAAAAGTTGCTTCTGCAGCTACCACTACCCAACTAATCAACGATTTTGATGTGAAAGAAATCATTTTTACCGGAGTGGCCGGTGCCATTCATCCTAATTTAAATATAGGCGATATTGTGATTGGTAAAAATTTATACCAACACGATTTAAATGCTTTTCCTTTTTACGAAAAATTTGAAATTCCCATTTTAAGAAAGAAGTTTTTGGAAACCAATGATTCTGAAAAATTGTTGGAAGCCACCAATTTATTCTTGGCTAATTACCAAGAATTTATTGCGATAGAAGACTCTCAACTTTTTGATATTCAGCTGCCAAAAGTTATTTATGGCGATATTGCCAGCGGCGACCAGTTTATTTCCAGCCTCAAAAAAATTAAAAAGCTGAACAAAAAGCTTCCTACAGCCATTTGCGTGGAAATGGAAGGCGCTGCCGTGGCACAAGTTTGTTTTGAATATGAAGTACCATTTTCCATTATTCGCGTTATTTCCGACAAGGCAAATGACAATGCAACCATAGATTTTCCGAAATTTGCCAATTCCATTGCTAGTAAATATGCCTTAGGTATTTTGAAAAACTATTTTTCTTAAGTAAATCAATTTTTATATCTTTGATAAACCAATTTGAACAATGCAATTTAAGCATCCGGAAATTCTTTACGCACTTTTTTTATTGAGCATTCCGATAATTGTTCATTTATTTCAGCTGCAACGATTCGTTAAAGTCCCTTTTACCAATGTCGCTTTTTTAAAAAATATCGAAAAGCAAACGCGTAAAAGCGCCAAACTTAAAAAATGGCTTGTTTTAATCAGCCGTTTATTGGCTTTAAGTTGTATAATTTTAGCATTTTCCCAACCGTATTTTTCAAAATCTTCAACCCAGCAACAAGTAAATATTTCTATTTATTTAGACAATTCATACAGCATGCAGGCAAAGGGTGAAAATGGGGAATTGCTGAAAAGCGCCGCCCAAAAAATTATTGAAAACAACAACCTTCAAAACAGCACTTTTACGCTGATCACAAATGAGGAAAATTTGAAAAATTTAGATGCCAATGGTTTAAAAAAGGAATTGATCAGCCTGCAATATTCACCAAATAAGCTTGATTTGAATACCGTTTTACTGAAAGCAAAAGGCAATTTTACAGATGAAATTAAAACATTAAATAAGATTATATTACTATCTGATTTTCAAAATGTTAATATTGACAATAAAATTGATTTTACAATTGTAAACTCACCTGTTTCCCTGCTGCAGCTCACCCCAAACGAGGCGCAAAATATTTTTTTGGACAGCGTGTCCATTGAACAAAAATCTTCAACAGAAACAACCTTGAGTGCCTTGGTAAAAAGCAGCCAAATAATCACTGAAACGATTCCTGTTTCCTTGTTTCAAGATGAAACCCTGATAGGAAAAACTACGGCGAAATTTGCAAATTCCTATCGGCAAACGGTTGAATTTACGCTCACGAATGCTGCCAATTTTAATGGAAAAATTTCCTTGGTTGATGTTGGAATGGAATTCGACAACGACTTTTATTTTTCAATTTCGGCACCCGAAAAAATCAATGTGTTCAGCATTGGAAATCCTGCTGAATTCTTACAAAAAATATATACTGAAAATGAATTTAATTTTACCGCATCCGCTCTTTCAAGTTTAAATTACAACAGCATTCAAAATCAACATTTAATCATCTTAAATGAATTGGACGAAATTCCTGCTGAATTGCTTCGTAGTTTAAGTGAGTTTATGGAAAATGGCGGAAATTTGGTAGTGATTCCTTCACAAAACATCAAAATAGATTCCTATAACCGATTTTTGAACGCATTTCAGGCAGGAAGAATTAGCGGTAAAGTTGAAAATGAACATCAAATTACTTCCATCAATTATGGTCATCCTTTAATTGATGATGTTTTTGAAAAAAAAGTAACCAACTTTCAATACCCAAAAACAGCAATACACTTTCAAAACAATGCAGGAAATAGTTCCGCAATTCTCAAATTCGACAATAACAGTCCGTTTATCTCTTCCATAAAAAAACCAAACGGAAATTTCTATTGGATTTCATCACCTTTAAATATAGGCATTTCCGATTTTACGCAATCGCCTTTGGTGGTACCTATTTTTTATAATTTTGCCAAAAACAGCTTAAAAGCATCACAACTTTATTACACGGTTGCACCCGAAAACAACATTGAAATCAAAGCAAGTATTGGAAAAGATGATGTCCTCAAAATTTCAAATGAAACCGGCGCATTTATTCCGCTTCAAAAAGTTTCCCAAAACAAAGTCGATTTAATGTTGTCTGACGTACCATTACAAAGCGGATTTTACAAAGTTTACAGTGGAAATAACGTAGTAAAAACTATCGCATTAAACTACAACAGGGAAGAGAGCGACACCAATTACGCCGAGTTAAAATCCCTGGCCGGCAATGCTGAAAATGTTACTGTTTCCGCATCAATAGATGATCTTTTTGATGAAATTGGCAACCAACAAAAAATCAATTGGCTTTTTAAATGGTTTTTAGCATTTTCTGTGCTATTTTTGTTCATTGAAATGCTGTTATTAAAATATTTCAAAATATGAATTTACTTCTAAAGTCTGCTACCATCATCGACAATTCCAGTCCGTTTCACCTTCAAATTAAAGACATCCTTATTGAAAACGGCACAATCACAAAAATTGGCGAAAAGCTTAAAAATCCGAAAAATTATAAAGAAATCAAATTTGACAACCTGCATATTTCGCAAGGCTGGTTCGATTCAAGCGTATGCTTTGGCGAACCCGGATTTGAAGATCGGGAAACGATAGAAAACGGATTAATAACGGCTTCCAGAAGCGGTTTTACAGCAGTTGCCGTAAATCCGAATACCTTACCGGCGACCGACAATAAATCGGCCATACAGTTCTTAACAAGCAAAGCCGCCAATTCAGCCACGTCCCTTTTCCCCATAGGAAACCTTACCAAAGCTGGTAAAAGTGAAGACCTTGCAGAATTGTATGATATGCAAAACGCCGGTGCCGTTGCTTTTGGTGACTATAACAAAGCCATTTCAAATGCAAATCTGTTGAAAATCGGTTTGCAGTACGCACAAAATTTTGACGCGTTAATTATGAGTTTTCCGCAGAACAATGCCATTGCCGGAATTGGCTTGGTCAATGAAGAAATCAACAGCACAAAACTAGGATTGAAAGGAATCCCTTCTTTGGCCGAAGAATTGCAAATCGTTCGTGATTTATTTCTGCTGGAATACACCGGCGGAAAATTACATATTCCAACAATATCCACAGCAAAATCGGTTGAGCTCATTAAAGAGGCAAAAAAGAAAAAATTAAATGTTACCTGCAGCGTTGCGGCGCATCACTTGGTGCTAACTGACGATGAATTAAAAAATTTTAACACAAATACAAAAGTATTGCCGCCGTTGCGAACATCCAAAGACGTAAAAACACTGATTAAAGGCCTAAAAGAAGGCGTGATCGATATGGTGACCAGCGATCATAATCCTATGGATGTTGAACATAAAAAAGTGGAATACAGTAATGCCAAATTTGGCACTATAGGGCTGGAAAGTTTGTTCGGCGCCTTAAACAAAGCCATCGGCCTGGAAACTTTAATCGATTGTCTGACCACCAAACCTAGGGAACGATTTAAGGTACCTACTTTTTCCATTTCAGAAGGACAACAAGCCAACATCACCCTTTTTAATCCCGATTTTGACTATACATTTGGAGAACAAGATATTTTATCGGCCTCTAAAAATGCCATTTTCCTCAATAAAAATTTAAACGGGAAAGTATATGGGATCATTGCTAATAATAAGATTGAGACCCCTTAATTATAAATCAACAATTGTAAATCGTAAATCCTATAATAACGGACATTAACTAAATCAGACTTATGGAAAATCAAACGATTCAAGAAGGAAAAACAATGGCTATTATCAGCTATATTACTTGGGTAGGAACTTTAATTACCTTTGTGATGAACAATGATAAACACAATTCATTTGCCGCTTTTCATATCCGCCAAATGGCAGGTTTGTCACTTTTTTTATTGGGAATTTCTTTTTTGGCAAGATATGCAGGGTTCGCAGCAGGAATTTTGGGTATCGGCTTGTTCGTGCTTTGGATTATTGGCTTAATGGGCGCTATCAAAGGCGAAGAGAAAAGAGTCCCGTTCGTGGGCGATTTATTTCAGGATTGGTTTAAAGCAATTGGTTAACCAAATTTTTAATTTACTTTTGAAGTCGCGCCCAAAAGCGCGACTTTTATATTGATATTATGGAGAAATTAGCATTGCATTATATTACCAGAGAACCAAAAACAATTACAGAAAACACCCCATTGCTCATTTTGCTGCACGGTTATGGCAGCAATGAAGAAGACTTGTTTTCGTTTGCGGGTGAATTGCCCAATGATTTGATTATTGTAAGCGCAAGAGCGCCACAAACGCTGGGATTTGGCAGTTATTCCTGGTACACCATCCACTTCAACAGTCCGCAGGGAAAGTTTTCCGATATGCCCGAAGCCATCAAAGCCAGAGAAATTATAGCGGTTTTTATTGATGAAATTCAGCAGAAATATGGTGTTTCACCAGAAAAAACATTTCTGCTCGGATTTAGCCAGGGTACCATTTTAAGTTATGCCGTGGCCTTAAATTACCCGGAAAAAGTGCAAAAAATAGTCGCCTTGAGCGGTTATGTTAATCCCGATTTATTGCCTGAAGATTTAAACACAAAAGACTATTCCAAATTGGATCTTTACATTTCCCACGGAAGTGTGGATCAGGTGATTCCGGTTGAATGGGCCAATAAAGCGCCCGAATTTTTAAAACAACTGAACATCAAACATTGCTACGAGGAATTTCCTGTCGGCCATGGCGTTTCTCCAAAGAATTTTTACGAATTCAGCAAATGGATAGAAGAACGGATCTAGTTTTGAGTTGTTGGACTTTTTTCTATTTTCTTTTCAAACTTTTAATAGTTAACTTATTAATCCTTAAATTGGCATACTAAAAATTTAGCAAATGGAAATATTGGGTATTGATGTTGGAGGCACCGGAATAAAAGCAGCAATTGTCACCGTTGAAACAGGTGCTCTTTCTGCCGAAAAACAAAGAATTCCAACTCCAAGGCCTGCCACGCCTGAGGCAATTGCCAAGGTTGTTCAAAAGATTGTGAAACACTTTAACTGGAAAGGTCCGGTTGGCTGTGGATTTCCAACACCTTTAAAACACGGCAAATGCATGTCGGGCGGAAATTTGCACGATACCTGGAAAGATGTTGATGTTGCTGATCTATTTAAAAATGCCACAGGCAATGAATTTACCGTTGTAAATGATGCAGATGCCGCAGGAATTGCCGAAATAAATTTTGGTGCGGGAAAGGGCAAAAAAGGCGTAGTTATGATGATAACTTTGGGAACAGGCATTGGATCGGCGGTTTTTTTAGACGGAAAATTGTTGCCAAATACCGAATTTGGGCATCTGCTAAACCGACACGGGGATAGTTTTGAAAGTTATGCGGCAGATTCAGCCAGAAAACGAGAAAAATTAAGTCAGAAAAAATGGGGAAAAAGACTCCATAAATAATTTAATCACTTAGATTTTATTATGTCGCCCGATCTTATTATCATTGGAGGAGGTGCCAGTAAAAGAGTGCACAAATTTATCAACAAAATTGAAATCGATACCCCAATAGCTCCTGCAGAAGCAGAAAATGAAGCCGGTATTATAGGTGCCGCGATGGCTGCCAACGCTTAAATTAAATAAGGTACTTATATTCAATTTAATCTAATCAATTTTTTAACTAATTGAAATTATAC
>CAMDPE010000060.1 GCA_945903795.1 Lutibacter flavus
ATTTAACCAAAGCGAGCGGTGTGCTTTTGATTATTGATGAAGTAATGACCGGATTTCGTTCAAAATTTGGCGGTGCCCAGGAATTGTTGGGTGTAGAAGCAGATATCACTTGTTTGGGTAAAGTTGTTGGCGGAGGTTTCCCTGTTGGCGCTTATGGAGCCAGAAATGAAATTATGGAAATGGTGTCGCCTTTGGGAGATGTGTATCAGGCAGGAACTTTATCGGGCAATCCAATTGCGATGGCTTGTGGAATTGCAACCTTAACCGAATTGAAAAAACAGGATCCTTATAAGGATTTTGAAAAAACGGCTTCTTTTTTAGAGCGATCTTTACTAAATGCCGCTAAAGAAAACGGCATCGATTTACAGGTAAACCGATTTGGATCGATGATTTCTCCATTTTTTACAAAAACACCGGTGGTTGATTTTAAAACAGCGTTAACCAGTGATACCAATAAATTTAAAATATTCTTTTGGAAAATGATGGAACATGGCGTGTTTTTGCCTCCATCTCAATTTGAAGCCTGGTTTTTAGGAACTGCAATCAGCAAAAGAGATATTTTTAAAGTGAAAGCTGCCATTGATATTGCAATGAAAGCGGTAGCTGCAAAAAGCTAATATCATTTACAATTGAAAATTGATTTGCGTTAGCGACAGCAGCGACATCCTTTTTTGAAATGAAATGGAAAAAAAGATATAGCGGATGGCGCGGCCTGAAAGGAACGCCAAAAAAATCCAACAATCTAAATTACTAAAATACCAAAACACTAAAAAATGTACAAAAACGATTTATATTTAAGAGCCTTAAAAGGAGAAATAGTTGAACGTCCACCAGTTTGGATGATGCGTCAGGCTGGGCGATTTTTACCCGAATTTAGAGAAATTCGTGATAAATATGATTTCTTTACGCGTTGCAGAACTCCTGAATTGGCATCGGAAATTACCGTACAGCCTTACCGCAGATTTGGGATGGATGCGGCTATTTTGTTTTCGGATATTTTAGTGATTCCGCAGGCTATGAATATTGAAGTGGAAATGAAAGAGGGAACCGGGCCTTGGTTGCCAAACCCGATTCGTACCCAAAAAGATGTTGACAATGTTATTGTGCCTGATGTTACTGTTGAATTAAAATATGTGATGGACGCCATTAAAATGACCAAAGAGAAGTTAAATAACGAAGTTCCGTTAATTGGTTTTGCGGGTTCTCCCTGGACAATTTTATGTTATTGCGTTCAAGGTCAGGGTTCTAAAACCTATGATATTGCCAAAGAGTTTTGTTTTACACAACCTATCGCGGCTCATACGTTATTGCAAAAAATTACGGATACCACTATTGCTTATTTAAAAGAAAAAGTGAAAGCAGGTGTTGATGCAGTTCAAATTTTTGATTCTTGGGGAGGAATGCTTTCTCCGGTTGATTATCAGGAATTTTCATGGAAATACATCAACCAAATTATTGAAGCATTAAAAGATGATGCGCCTGTAATTGCTTTTGGAAAAGGTTGTTGGTTTGCGTTGGAAGAAATGTCGAAATCAAATGCTTCGGCTTTAGGTGTAGATTGGACAATTACGCCACAAATGGCAAGAAAGTTTACTGGAGGCAATATGACGCTGCAAGGCAATATGGATCCGGCACGTTTATTGTCGCCTCCAAAAGAAATAAAAAGAATTGTGACGCAGATGATTAACGATTTCGGAAAAGATAAATACATCGTTAATTTAGGTCATGGAATTTTACCGAATGTGCCTTTAGAAAATGCGAAAGCGTTTATTGATGCGGTAAAAGAATATAAAAGCTAGATTTTAAACAAACTATTAAAATCTGAATACTAAAAACTAAAAAAAATGAATTCAACTTTAATTCAAAAATACAATATTCCCGGTCCTAGATACACCAGTTACCCAACAGTTCCTTTTTGGGACAAAGAGGGAATTGCGATTGAAGACTGGAAAAAAACAGTGGTAAAATCTTTTAATGAAAGCAATGAAAGTGAAGGAATAAGTGTATACATTCATCTTCCATTTTGTGAAAGTTTGTGTACATTTTGTGCTTGCCACAAAAAAATCACCAAACGCCATGATGAAGTTGAACAGCCTTATGTTGAAACGGTTTTAAAAGAATGGGACTTGTACTGCGATTTATTGGGCGCACGTCCAAAAATAAGGGAAATCCATTTAGGAGGCGGTACACCAACATTTTTTTCTTCTGAAAATTTAAAGAAGTTAATCAACGGAATTTTCAAAAGAGCAGATAAATTTGAGATTTTCGATTTTAGTTATGAAGGTCATCCAAATCATACATCAGAAGATCAATTGCAAACTTTGTACGATTTAGGTTCCCGAAGAAACAGTTTTGGTATTCAGGATTATGATCCTACTGTTCAAAAAGCGATTCATAGAGTCCAAAGTTTTGAACAGGTGAAAAAAGTGAATGATTTGTCACGGAAAATTGGGTATGAATCCATAAGCCACGATTTAATTTTCGGATTGCCTTTTCAAACTGAAGAAAGCATCAGAAATACCATTAAAAATACCATCGCTTTAAAACCGGACAGAATTGCGTATTACAGTTATGCGCATGTGCCTTGGATAAAAGGCGTGGGACAACGAGGTTTTGAGGACAGTGATTTGCCTAAAGACGATGAAAAACGACATTTATATGAATTGGGAAAACAGCTGTTTTTTGAGAATGGTTATGTTGAAGTAGGAATGGATCATTTTGCTTTGCCAAGTGATTCACTTCACAAAGCGATGGAAGCTAAAAAATTGCATCGTAATTTTATGGGCTATACGGCAGGTAAAACCGAATTGATGATTGGTTTGGGAATGTCTTCAATCAGTGATTCGTGGTATGCATTTGCGCAAAATGAAAAAGAAATTGATGATTATACAGACCGTGTAAATAAAGGTGAATTGCCAGTATTTAGAGGGCATTTGTTAACGGATACCGATTTGATCATAAGAAAGCATATCTTAAATTTGATGTGTAATTTAGAAACGGAGTGGAACATTGGCTTAACTGCTCAAGTTAAAAATGAAATTATTGAGCGTTTAGGTGAAATTATAGGCGATGGCTTAATTGAAGTTTCTGAAAACAAAATAACCGTAAAAGAGGAGGGAAGGATGTTTGTGCGAAATATTTGTATGGCATTTGATTTAAGGCTGGTCGAAAATCAGCCGGAAATTCGGATTTTCTCGATGACTATTTAACATAAAAAAACCGAACAATTTGTTCGGTTTTTTTATGTTATATTTTTAAGCTTCTTGTTATAATGTTCTCATGTAATTAATAATTAACCATCTGTCCTCATCTGAAGAAAGTTTTTTGTTAAATGCTGGCATATCATCTCTGCCAAAAGTAGTTTTGTAAAATAAGGCGCCATCAGTTTGCGACTGGAATTTTTTACTTGAAAAATCACCTAAGTCGCCTTTCATTTCTTTTGCTTTTACGCCATCGCCATAACCTTCACTACCGTGACAAGATTTACAATGTTTACCGTATAACGATTTTCCAATGGCCAAATCAACTTTAGGATTTGTTGGGTTTTTCATTGTTTGGTATTTTGAAGGAACTACCCAGCCAGATGTGCTTGTAGTAATTTTTGGTTCCTGAATAGCTACTTTTACGGGTGTTTTAACAACTACAACTTTCTTTGGTTGCTCGGTAACCACTATTTTTGTTTCAACTTCTGTTTTAGTGTCTTCTCCTATTTTAGTTTCCGTTGTTTTTTGAACAACTACTTTTCCCGGTTCCTTGGTCGTAATTTTTGTAACCGTTGTAGATTTATCGGTGGAAGTTTTTAAAGGTTCCTCGGTTAAACCTTCTTCCATAACTTCTGTTCCAGCAATAGTATCAATAATTACCGATTCAGAAACATCAGTAACAATTGAGTCATTAGGCGTTGCTGCTACTTCTTGTTTTTCTTTTGTGCCGCAACTTTGAAATACTAGCGTAGTTCCTAAAATTGCAATAATAAATAATTTTTTCATTTTTTTTCATTTTATGAATTAATTGATAATAAACTATCATAGCGTTACAAAGTTAGCTTTCTATGTAAATAAATTTGTTACATAATTTAAAGGGAAGCTTACATTATTCATACATTTTATTTTAATAAATTTTTTATTGAGCGATTTTTTGTTTAACTGATGCTGTAATACACTAACTTTTTTTTAAAATAAATTGGTTTAAATAAAACAAAAAAAGGTTTAGCGAAAGCCAAACCTTTTTTTAATTAAATACCAAGTTTAATAATTTTGTCTAATAAATCTCAATAGATATTTTAGAATGAATCATCAAAAAATTATTTACCCATTGTTCTCATATAACTAATTGTTATCCACATATCTTCTTCACTCATTTTCTTTTCATAGTTAGGCATGTCTTTTCTGCCTATATAGCTTTTATAAAATAAAGCTCCGTCAGATTGGGATTGGAATTTTTTTGATGAAAAATCACCCAAATCGCCTTTTAAATTAGCTGCTTTTGTTCCATCGCCATATCCTTTGCTTCCATGACAAGATTTACAATGTTTGGAATATAAAGATTTACCGATTGCCAGATTTCCGCTGTTATCTTTTGTTATATTTTTCATTTTTTCATATTTAGCAGGAACTTTCCATTCTTCTTGTGTTAACTTATTGAAGGAAAAAAGTCCAAAACTAACTATTCCGATAATCATTAAAATTTTAAGTGTTTTCATTGTTTTTAAATTTGTATTTATATTAATTATTTGTATTTATTTTTGATTTTAAATTGAATGTATTCATTTTAGTAGACCGTATAATTTTTTTTAGGTTCCGTTTTTATATTATCACCCTCTCTTTTTATTTTCACCAAATTTACAATGGTGTAAATAAAATTTATATAAACACCTAATAGGAGTATGGATAATAATACATACATCCAAATTGGCGCAGCCTTTGTCCATAAACTGTGATCATTGAACTTTACTTGTTTATTAATTGTTCCCCATTGAACCTTTTTTTCCTGGATAATATTTCCATATTCATCATTTTCTTCAATAATTGAGGAAATTGTTAATTCACCTTTTGTATTGCCTGAAAAACTTTCAGTCATCTCAAATGTATATGTTCCATCAATAATAGTACCTTCATTAATGTTCATTTTAGAAAGCATTGTATTAAGGTTGATAATAACATCTAAATCACTTACAGGAATTTTATCACCTAAACTGTTTATTGTAAAAGCGGTAAGTGTTACAGTTTTTACAGAATCAATTTCGGATAAATTGAGGTCTAAATGCAAATCTTTAACCATGATATCCGCTTCTTCTATACTTAAGGCATCAGTACTATTAAAACGCGCTTTTAAATTAATATAACCTTGTTCATCAGTCGCGTATTTTTGATTTTCAAGAAGAATTAACTGGGCAGTCCCTTCTTTTGAAGTTTTTGAAGATCCTAAAATAATTTCCTCATCATTCAAGACATTAAGGAATTGTATTTCAGCCCCAAAAACCGGAAGTTTATCTTTTCTGTCTGCATCATTGAAGCCAATAAATGATACTTCAAGTAAACGAGAATTATCAGCTTGTTTGACTGTTTTAAAAACAAATCGCATGCTGTAATTACTTAAATCGATTTGTTGGGCTATTCCATTGGTACATAGTAATAATGCAGCAATTATTGAAATAAAAAAGGTGTGATTATATAGATTACTTTTCATAATTCTTCAAATTTATTATTACTCTGATATTTCTTTATTGACTTTCTGTTTAACTTTATTAGTTTCAAGGTGGCTATCTAAAATATAGTTCATTGGAACAAGTGGAACTAATTTTCCTATTAATGTGAACATGAGTAAGAATGCTGCAATACCGGCAAAACTCAGTGCAATTTCAACCCATGATGCAGCATAGAAAATGTAATCAACCCTGGTATCCTGAATTGGTACATAAGGTGTTTCTAGCGTTGGAATTACTATTAAATATCTATTAATCCAAATACCTACTAAAGCAATTACGGAAGCGATTGTAACCCAGTTAATTGTTCTTAATTTTTTGAAGAATAAAATTCCAATCGGCCCTAGAATTCCTACATAATTGGCTAATATAAATTCCCAAAAGTATCTTGTAAATAACTTGTCTAATAAATCAGTATCAATTGCTTTGTGGCTGAACCATCTTGAAAAATATTCTGTAAAAGTAAAATATCCATAAAGCATTGCTAGAATTAATAAAATAATTCCACCTACTTTAAAATGCATTTTACGTATATATTTTTCAAGCTTATAAAATTTACGCACTAAATACATTGTTACTATAATAAAAGCAACTCCCGAAAATAATCCCCCAACAATAAAATATGGAGCGAAAATTGTGCTATTCCAACCAGGTTGTAGTGTTAAACTGAAAATCCACGCCAAAACAGTATATGCAACAATTGCAAGTACAATTATTATTGCAGACATTGTTCTTGTTATTTTATGTAATCGATCGCGTTGTGTTTTAGTATCTTGATAACCAATAGCTAAAGTTTTGTACATTTTCTTAACCCATTTTGGTATATCACGTTCTTCACAATGATCTCTTAAAATAGCAAAATCTGGAATAAAAGTTAAGTACAGATAAATGAAACAAGCAACTATGTCGGTAATAATTGCGATAATATCCCAGGTTATTGGAGATTGAATTCTAGGATACATAAATAAATAGTGTAACCTATCTAATCTTCCCATACATAACAAAATATAAATGGGTCCTATAAGTAATGATAATACGGTTATTATTTCAACAATTCTTGCAATCGCAGTTTTCCAAGGAGTATGAAAAAAGTGTAATATTCCTGAAATAAATGCACCTGAATAGCTTATGCAAACTAATAAAATAAAATTCACCTCATAAATACCCCACACCACATTATCTCTCATTCCGGTTACAATTTGCCCTTCTGACATTTGTAAATAAAAAGCATAAATTCCAACTAAGATTATTGCAATTAAGAAACTTATATATATTTTACTTACTGTGGAAGTTGTTTCTAATCTTGGCGCAAATTCTTTGAATAATTCTCTTTTTCTAGATTGTATATTCATATTTAAAATCTTTAATGTTAAATTTTACCTTGTTTTTTTAATTCTTGTACATAAGGAACATTTTTATAACGTTCTTTTACTTCCTCGTTTACATCAAATCCATCTTCTAATTCGTACAATTTATCTACTGCAGGTAAATAATATACATTAGGTTTGGTTCCTAAGTGTTCTAAATGACGATACCCTCCACGCTTATTAATCAATTCTGAAAAACGAACTGTTTCAGCTCCGTTGGTTACGATATCTTCGTTTCTATCGCCAAAATAAATGACACCTTCAGGGCAAGATTGTGCACAATGTGGCAATAAACCTTGTCTTAACAAATCTGGACAAAAGTCGCATTTCATTACTGTTCCTGTAGCTCCGGGAACGTTTGTTTCTGGAGAATAGGGTTGACTTTTGTCATCGAATTTGGCTTTGTGTTCCCAGTTAAATATACGAGCAGAATATGGACAGCTAGTTACACAGAATTTACAGCCAATACAACGCTCGTTGTCAACTAAAACAATATTATCTTCTCTTTTAAAAGTAGCTCCAGTTGGGCAAACTTTTACACAAGGTGGTTCATCACAATGCATACAGTTTTTTGGAAACCAATATGGTTCTGCTAAAGGATTGTCTTGAATAAGTTTAATTTGCATAAACTCTTGGTGGTAGTCCAAATTGTGTCCTTTTTGGCAACCTTCAACACATTTTCTAGCGTTTTTACATTTGGCTAAATCTATAACCATTACAAATTTCCTGTCAGGTATTCCTTTTCTGGATTCTTCTGGTGTAATAAATGCTTCAGGGTATTTGTTGATGTTTGATGCACTTACTTCAACTATTTTACCATCAGGGGTTAATAATCTCATTACTTCACCAGTGGCTTCTTTTTCGGTTTCTTCTTCTTGGGCGGCTAAATTTGTAATAATTGAAGTGCTTGCAATTGCCGTGAAACTAGTCAATAATCCCAATTTTAAGAATTTACGTCTGTCGGTAGCACCTTCTTCTATTTGTTTATTTTTCATTATATTTTTGGTTAAGTTTCATCGATTTAAATGTGAAATCTGCTTAAATTAGCGATTCTAAATCATATATTTTTTATTATTCCTAAAATTGACTATTCATAATTGTAGATATGCTAATTTTATTGTATAAATTTACTGCGATATGGCTAAGTAAATGATGACATAAGTCATTTATCATAAATAAAGTCATACAATAATTTATTTATATCATAAGAAACAAATGTTACAATAGTGTAAAATGATTCTATTAGTTTAATTAAATAGATGAGGTGATTTAAATACAGGAATAATCAGAAAAAATGCAGAAGATTTTAGAGTTTTAAAAATAGGTTTATTTTGGGAAGGCAGAAGGTTTTTTTAAATTTTACCTAATTATTTACCACTTAAATGGTAGAGGATTATTTATTTAGGATCTTTAATAAATGGGCTTCTCAAAAAAGTGTAGTTACAATTGTTTTTTAAAAAGAGCCTAAAAAATGTTAGCTTTATGAATTAATAGTTATTAAGATTGTGGTTTTATTATTTTTTGAAAACTATTTTATGAGCAATTGAATTTTTTTAGTTGATAAACAATATGAAAATTTGAAATAATACGTACTTGCATTAAACAAAAAAAGCCGAACTAGAAGTTCGGCTTTTTTTGTTTAATGCAATTTAATGTTATTCAGCTAATGTTCTCATGTAATTAACGATTAACCATCTGTCTTCATCTGAAGGTAATTTTTTTGTAAATTCCGGCATATCTTTTCTTCCCATAGATGTTTTATAAAATAATTCACCATCAGTTTGTTTTTGGAATGCTTTACTTGAAAAATCTCCCAAATCACCTTTCATTTCTTTAGCTTTTGGGCCATCTCCGAAACCTTCGGCACCGTGACAAGATTTACAGTGTTTTGTGAATAATGATTTTCCAATTGCAGCATCAGTTTTAGGCGCTACAGGGTTTTTCATTGTTACATATTTTGCTGGTACTTTCCAAGGTTCTTGCGCAAGTGTTGTGAATGAATAAAATGCAAAAGAAATAATTCCGATAATTGTTAAAATTTTAAATGTTTTCATTTTTTTTTAATTTACGATTTGTTAATTTTAATTAAATTTAATATTAAATATATAATGATTCCCCATATTCCAAATGTCAATATATTTGGAAAAATGAGCAAGAATAAAGGTGTTTTACTTCTTGGAGACCACATAGTTCTTTTGTCAAAAGTTGATTCATCAACTATGGGTTTTCCTATTGGGGCATTTACAATTGCTTTTATAGTTCCAAATTCGTCACTATCACTTAGAACCACTTCAATGGCTAGATTGCCATCAATACCTGGTATTCCTTCTGGTATAGGAACAAGTATTGTGCCATTTTCATCAGTTTCATTAAATTCTTCAATTATGAAAGGTTTAAACAATCTTTGAACTTGAACCTTTAAAGATTGACCAATAATTACGCTATCAGTTAATTTATTGATAAGCGTTGCAGTTACATAGTTAATGCTGTCTATGGTTACAAGTTTTGCTTCAATATTGGCATTTTTAAAACTTAAGCTTTTGGAAGCATCAGAAAATGCATCATTTCCGGCAAATGAAATTTCTATATTGTAGGTATTTGTTGAATCGGGTTTTATAGAACTCAAATCTTTTAAGGTAAACCTGGCTTTACCTGCCATATTGGTCTTTACTTTTCCTAATTCCAGTTGCTCATCACCCACAACATTAAAAATAACCAATTCAACTTTTGGAACGTTGACATTTTCACCATCTACCTTTGAGGTAGCTACCAGGTCAAAATAAACTTCCGAATTCATTACTTTAACATAGCTGGCTTTTAATCTAACCTTGTCTTGTGCAAATGTAGAAGTGCATAAAAACACACTTAATACAACAAGAAAAAAGTGGCGTGTTTTCAATTGATTTCTCATAATTTTGTGTTTTTATTTAGTTCTAATTCTTCTTGTTCATCTGCTGTTTTTTGAATTGGCACAATAGGAACATATCTAACCAGAATAGTAATAATTAGCAGTGACATAGCCAATGTGCCTATTGTAATCAGCCATTCATGCAAACTTGGAAAATAATGACGCCATTCTTGAGGCACCCCTTGAATTGGTAAAAATGGATGTAATAAGGTTGGTGTAACTATTAAGTAACGTTTCCACCAAGAACCGGCAACAACCAATAAACCAATCAAAAACATAGGTAATGGTTTTCTTCCTTTTTTAAATAACAAAACAATAACTGGTATAATTAAACCACCAACAATTACGAACCAAAATAATGGTGCGTAGTCTCCAACGAATAATACGTTTATATGTGTTGTTGCACCTTTTTTTGAAGTTAGCTGTGGTATTAAATATTCATTTAAATTAAAATAGAGGTATATTAAACATACCAACACTAAAAACTTTCCTAATTTATCAAAATGAAGGTCAGTGATGTAGTCTTCCAATTTATAAACTTTTTGCAATACATAAGTTACAGCTACAAGAGCACCAATACCAGCAACAGCGGCACCTGAAATAAAATAGGCCCCTAAGTTGGTACTATCCCAACCAACCCTGTATAATGTTGAAAATAGCCAAGCATCAATAGTTTGTAACATAAAACCTACAGGAATAATTAGGATGGCAATTATTTGAATTGATTTAAGTTGAATTGACTTTTGTGCATCACTGCCTGTCCAATTCAAGGAAAATATTCTATACCATTTGCTTAAGTTTGGTTTCTTGTCTTTATAATACTTATTAAGTAAGCCAAAATCGGGCAATAATGGAAAATACAATAATAATAGACTCACCATCATAGCAGTAGGTATAATAATTACATCCCAAGTAATAGGAGATTGCATTCTTCCGTGAATAAATAAATTCAATAATCGATCTGGTCTGCCCATATCAATCATAATGGTTAATCCTGCCATAATAATAGCTGCGACAGCAATTATCTCTGCTATTCTTACAATTGGTGTTCTCCAATTATTTTTGGTAAGTCTTAAAACAGCAACAGCAATTGTACCAACAAAACTTGTTGCTACAAAAAACACAAAGTTAGAGATATAAACCCCCCACAATGCATAATCATTCATATTGGTGACAACTTGGCCTTTAATAACTTGATCGATATAGGCTATGATTCCTATTACGATTAAAACAACCAAAGAAATTGTCCATATAACGCCTTTTTTGCCAAATTTTTGTGGCGCTAAATCGTTAAGTAATTTGTCGTAATTTTTCATATGTTTAAATTTTATTTTTTAGTGGTAACATATGCTGTTCGCTATTAATCATTTTCTTGTGTATAGAAATTAGGGAAGCTCGTTTCATAACTATTCAGGTTTATCAACAGATTTATAATCAGTGAAACTTTCTAAGCCTTCTTTAAAATCTACCAATCTGTCAACAGGCGGTAAATAGAAAACACTTGGTTTTGTGCCTAAGCCTTCCATTAATCTATATCCATTTTTATCTGCTAATAATTTACTTAACCTTAGGGTTTCTTCTCCGTTGGTAACAGTGTCTTCATATTTGTCTCCAAAATAAAATACACCGTTTGGACAAGCAGTAACGCAATGTGGCAATTCATTTTCTTTTATGGCGTGCGGACAAAAATCACATTTGTCAACAGTTCCTTTTACACTAGGCAAGCCGGCAAATTCAGCAGAATTATGTTCTGTTTGATTTTCCATATCCATAAGCATTGTAATTTCACCCTGGTTAGGTTCACTCCAGTTAAATACACGAGTTGAATAAGGACAAGCTGCCATGCAGAATCTACATCCAATACAACGCTCATTGTCAATTAAAACCAGTCCGTCTCTTCTTTTGAAAGTAGCGTCAACCGGACAAACAGTTACACAAGCTGGTTGGTCGCAATGCATACAGGTTGTTGGCATCCAATAAGGTGCGGTATCTGTATCTTCTTGCATTTTATATACCTTAAGCCAGGCATGGTCACCAGTAATATAGTGTTGTTTGTTACAAGCTGTTTGGCATTTTAAAGCATTTTTACATTTTGCCAAATCAATAACCATAACAAATTTTCGGTTTGGCATACCTTCACGAACGTCATACTCTGCTTCTTTTTTGGAATGTTCCATTTCCATAACTTCTGAAGAATCTACCTCAATGATAGTTCCGTCAGTAGTCATCAGTTCCATTTTTCCAGTTGAAGCTTCGCTGGTTTTCGCATTTAATTTAGATGCGATTTTTGTTAGGCCAATGGCGCCGATTGCGGTAATCAGACCCAATTTTAATCCATTATCAAGAAATTTACGCCTTGAATCAGTGTTGTTATTTTTCATACAAAGTAGTAATTAAAAGACATTATAGTTTTCTGCCCAACCAGCTAAGAAATGATTCATTAGAAATATTCTTCTGAATAATTTTTGAATTTTTTACAGTACTTACTTTAACTCTAACTGCAGTACCATCGGGCTTTAATAAAGTTTGGTATTCCTCGTTTTCATCTGGAGCAATAATCTCATCATTAATTGATGTTTTTCCAAATCCTATTATGGGCAATAGCAAAGTGCTTCCTAATAGAGGCAGTATACCTCTTCTCGAGATTTGAAATCTTTTTTTAGTATTTTCATCCATAATTAGTAGTATTTTAAAAGTAAAACAATTTAAAAAATTATTTTGATATTTTTATTTTTAATATTTCATAAAAATAGGAACTTGGTTAATATTTTTCTATGATAAAAATCAGCATTCAATTTTATTTAAACACCTGGTTATAAGTATTTTAATAATTATTAAAAATAATTACCCCTATTTACAGCAATTTTTTATGCGAGTATTGCTACATAGTTATGAAATCTAAGTTACATAAGGTGGTAATAATGTTTTACGACCGTCTGCATTACTTCTCTTAATAAACGCCAATTATAAACAATAAAAAAGCTTCATAAATAAAAATTCATGAAGCTTTTCATTTTAAGTTTTCAATAAGTTAACTTAAAAATTATAGTTTCTGGTAATGTTAAAACCGATTAAGAATTCACCATTAAAGAAATCATTGGTATTAAACATATGATTTTTTTGCGAAACAATACCGGTATAATTAGTCAGGAATATTTGAAAAGCGTGAGCAGATGTTGAAAATTCAGCACCAACACTAATTCCAGGGTGTGGATTGTTTTGTTGAAATTGCGTAAGTGGTTGCGTATAATCTGCAATAATAGCCGTTTGTGGACTAATTTTATAACGTCCGCCAAAAGAAATTGCGATCATATCATTTTCCATAGTACTTGCCACTGCATTATAATGTGCTATACTAGGGGCAACCTGCAAGGACAAGTTAGGTGAAAACTTTTTGGCAATAATTACCTGATTGAAGAAAGAATACCTGTCTTGAATCATATTGAATTTTGATTCAGGTCTTGCGTCAATGGAGAAATTTCCGTAATAAGAAACACTTATCGGCATACTGTTAGAACGTGTTTGTCTTAACAAGGCAACTTTCCAGTTAAAATCTTGCAAACGATCATTTTTGGTAGTTCCGTATCCAATGGTCAATCTTTCATGAATTGCGTAAGATAAGGCAATTCTAATATTTGCGCCATCTCCATAAATACCGGCCAAAGTGTTTGTTTCATTAATTAACCCAAACCGGTGTTGCATTTGCACTTCCAAGGTGTTTTTGTCAAACAAAACATTGGTAGGGTTGTCAATTAAGGTTGCACTTTCAAAAGCAGGTCTTTCCAGTTGTTCTACAACTTTAACGTTTGTAGAATCTTCAGTATTATCTTCTTGGGCTATAGATATTACAGGGAGCATCAATAGAACAAAAAGTATTTTAATATAATTTTTCATGTGTCTTGTCTTAAAAATTAGTTGTTCTTAGCCCCTTGGTTTATCCAGGTTTTAATCAATGTTAAGTTTGCTGCGGCAACATTTTGGTGGCCACCCGCCAATTTAACATACAAAGGACTTCCATCAGCATTGCTCGCTGTAACATATTGAGGAACAATTGCGTTATAAGCATTTCCTGATCTTAAATCTGGATTTCTGCTGGCATTATGGCAAAGAATACAATTACTTGTAAAAATAGGCTGTATGTCAGTTCCAAATTTAATTTCAACATAATTTGGATCGTCTGGATCAACAGGCAATTCAGGGATTATCCTTTCTTGTAATTCATCATAATAACAAGAGTTCATTGCTAAACCTGCGCATA
>CAMDPE010000061.1 GCA_945903795.1 Lutibacter flavus
TCATAGGATTAAAATCACCCTCAAACAATAATTGTAACTCACAGCTATTTTCGGAAATAGGCTGCAATAATGTTGTTAATGAAAAATTTAATTTGCTGCTTGCGGCGCTTAAAACCACTTTGTCAAACTCGTTTTTTTCTTTAATCACAAGCCTAATTTCCGGCATTCCTTTTAAGCTGAAAAGAAAAGAGTCTCCGTCAACTTCAAATTTATCAATATTTTCGGGCATCAATTTTTCAAAATTTTGAAGGTTGGTTAAAAATTCAAAAAATTCTTTTTGAGATTTATTTACGACTGATTTTTTGCTTTCTAAGTTCATAATTAATATTTTATTGTTTCCATTCGCTGGGATTTTCTCTCCACTGCTTAAGTGTTTCTAATTCTTTCTCTGTGATGTAATTATTATCTAGCGATTGCTCAAGCAAATAATCATAATTACTTAAAGTGTGTAATTTAACATTGGCTTCTTTAAAATTTTTATTGGCAATTTTGAATCCATATGAGAAAATCGCCACCATTCCTTTTACATTTGCACCTTCTTCCTGCAAGGCTTTAACAGCATTTAAACTACTATTTCCAGTGCTAATTAAATCTTCAATGACCACTACATTTTTATTTTTTTCTAAATATCCTTCAATCTGGTTTTTTCTTCCGTGGCTTTTCGGTTCAGGTCGCACATATATAAATGGAACATTTAACTGCTGGGCCACTAACATTCCTATGGCTATCGCACCGGTTGCAACTCCTGCAATAACATCAGGTTTACCGTATTCCTGTTCAATAATTTGCGCTAAATTTTCTTTGATGTAAGTTCGTATTTCCGGAAAAGAAAGTGTGGTTCTGTTGTCGCAATATATAGGCGATTTCCATCCTGAAGCCCAAGTAAAAGGGTCGTTTGGCTGTAATTTAATTGCTTTTATCTGCAACAAAAGTGCAGCTGTTTTTTTTGCAGTATCTTTGTTCAAAATCATACCGCAAATGTATAAAGTTTTTGTGAATGACTGTCCAATAATTTTGACAGATAACAAGAAAAATTCAATAAAATTTAACTTGGTTCAATTTGAAAGTATCAAGGTTGATGAAATTGTGACTCAAATTTTTCAGAATAAGTTAGATGGCATTTTTTTGTTATGCAAAAATTTAGAAGCTTGCTGGGAAGAATTCCAAACTTTTTTCAAAAGCCAAAAAGCGGCAGGAGGGAAGGTTTTAAATGCCAACAATGAAGTGCTTTTTATTTACCGTTTTAATAAATGGGATTTGCCTAAAGGAAAATTGGAAAAAGGAGAATCCATTTTAGAATGTGCAATACGTGAAGTTGAAGAAGAATGTGGTATTGCAAATCTTCAAATTATACAACCTATGGAAACCACCTATCATATTTATCAAGAAAAAGGAGATACCATTTTAAAAACGACTTATTGGTTTTTGATGCACACTAGTTTTGTTGGTGAATTAACACCGCAATTGGAAGAAGGTATTGAACAGGTTATTTTCAAAAATGAAGAGGACGTCAAGCTGGCCTTGGAAAATACTTACGAAAACATAAAGTTGTTATTTTAGACTTCTCAATTAATTTTCTCCTCATTTAAATAAGAAATCCACGTTGTTTTGGTATTTAAGTTTTTGATGATGGAAGCGTCTTTCACTTTAAGTATTGAAATTTCTTCGGGAGTTGCTTTTTTTAGCTGCAAATCCAGACGCGAATTCTCTTCGGAAACATTTAAAGAAACCAGTTTTTGCCAAAAACCGGCACCTATTTTTATAGGATGACCATTTTTACCTTCAAAATTGGGGATCACGATATTGTTTATTTCTGAAATGATTTTGTTCAATTCATCTGAATTTAACAGCGGTACATCAACCGGATTTACAAGTACATCACAAGCTGAATTTATATTTTTCAAAACGGTTTGAAGGGTGGAAAATGAGCCCAATTCCGGAGTCGGATTTACAATGGTTTTTATCTTTAATTCCTGATAATCGACATTATTGCTTAATGAATCTTTTAACCAGGGAATCGCGTCAAAATAATGTTGTGAATTGAAACCAAGTCCGATATAAACTGTTTTGATGCTTGTTTTTGAAATGCGATTCAGTTGCTCTAAAATCCAAAAAGTATGTTTGTATTTAAGCAGGCCTTTTGCAACGCCCATCCGTTCCGATTTTCCGCCCGCGAGCAATACAAAAGCGGTTTCATTTTCCATAGTATTCTTTTAGTAATTCCGAAGCAATGCTGATGGCAATTTCCTTGGGCGTAAAACCACCAATATCGAGGCCAATCGGACAATGAACTGGAGAAATTCCCGGCTCAAAATTGAGTTCTTTTTTCAGTAAATTATTGAATTTGTTTTTTTTGGTTTTGCTGCCAATCAATCCGATATATTTTGTTTCGGAATGCAAAGCGAGCGCGGTTATTTCATAATCCAATTTATGGTCGTGAGTCATAATGGCAACATAACAATTTGGTCCCCAGCTGATAAATTGTTTATAAAAATCAAAATCGATGTCTGAAAACGTAATGGATTTGTCTATTTCAATGGTGTTTTTCCAGTTTTCACGCACATCCAATAAGGTAATATTGAATGGCGTGTTTTTTAAAATATGGCACAATTCAACACCAATATGTCCGGCGCCAAAAAGATACAATTCGGGAGATTGGTTCATAGGTTCAATAATTAATTCTACTTTTCCGCCGCAGCATTGTTCAAATTCCGGACCCAACGTATAGGACAATGCTGTTATTTTATTTTCTTGAATGGCAACAACGGCTTCGTCCATCACCTGAAATTCCAATTTGCCGCCGCCAATGGTTCCGAAGATTTCTTTTTGTTTGGTGACAATCATTTTTGAAGCCAGTTTACAAGGCGCCGATCCTAAAATTTTTGTCACCGTAACCAATGCCACAGGCTGCTTTTTTCGTTTAAACTCCTGCAATAATTCAATCCAATTGTTCATTAAAATTGTTTAGTCGTTTATCTGTTTAATCGTTGAATTATTAAATTTACTGCATTAATTCCCCTTTTGTGGCCTGTGCTGAGCGAAGTCTAAGCAGGAGTTAAGGGCTTAAACCAATCCATAATCAGATAAAGGCAAATTGTAATACCTTTTTCCGGTTAATTTAAAAATGGCGTTTACAATGGCAGGTGCAATAACAGGAACGCCAGGTTCACCAACACCGGTTGGATTTTCGGCGCTTTCCACAATTTCTACGTGAACTTTAGGAATTTCATTCATGCGAATCATTTTATAATCGCTGTAATTACTTTGCTCAATGGCACCATTTTTAGCGGTAATTTTACCATAAAACGCCAATGACATTCCAAAAATTGCAGCGCCTTCCATTTGCGCTTTTATCGTATCTCTGTTTACTGTTTGTCCGCAATCAATCACCGTAAAAACATTGTGAACTTTCACTTTATTATTGGGCATAGAAATTTCAACTATGGAAGCCACATAAGAGTAAAAACTATAATGAACCGACAAGCCGTAGGCGTGACCTTCGGGCAGCGGTTTTCCCCAATTCGCATTTTTAGCAGCCAATTTTAAGACGTTTTTCAATCTTGCCGTATCGTATTTTATAGGATCTTCAGTTTCTTCAATGCGGTCTTTGCCAATTAGATTCAGACGAAATTCCAGCGGATCTTTACCGGCTGCAACTGCCAATTCATCAGCAAAAACATTTTGTGAAAATCCGTGCGGAATGTTAATTACCGAACGCAACCAGCCAATTCTCACATAAGCAGGTGATTGTCCAACTTCAACTTTCATATTTTTGATGTCGAACGGCACATTTGCTGCACTTGAAATTTCAAATCCAGCCGGATAATCCACTCCAGGTGAAAATGTGGAAGCAATTGATGGAAGCGCAAATCGATTCAGCCAGCCAGTAACATTGCCTTGCTTATCAAGTGAGGCTTTTAAATATTGTGAACTTACGGTATGGTAATAGCCGTGTTTGATATCATCCTCCCTTGTCCAAACAACCTGAATAGGCATATTCATCGCTTTTGAAATAGCAACGGCTTCCACCACATAATCGGGTTTTGATTTACGTCCGAATCCGCCGCCTAAAAAGGTCACATTGATGGTGACTTTTTCTTCTGGGGTACCTAAATAATCACTGACCTCTTTTCTGGCAGTTTGCGGGTCTTGGGTTGGTGCCCAAACTTCACAGGAATCACCTTGAACCCAAGCCACGGCATTCGGAACTTCCATAGGCGCGTGTGCCAAATGAGGCAATTGATAGGTGCTTTCCACAATTTTATGCGCATTTTTGAATGCTTTATTCACATTGCCCACATCTTTCCCTACTTTACCCTGTTTGTGAACATTTTCGGTAATTAGTTTCATATATTTTTCCGAATCATATGTCGCATTATCACCGTAATTCCATTCAATTTTAAGGGCTTCTTTTCCTTTAAAAGCTGCCCAGGTATTTGAGGCAATCACAGCGATACCGCCTAATGTTCCAAAAGGTTTTTCCATTCGTGGAATTTCAATCACATCAATAACTCCCGGAATTTTTAAAGCAGCCGTTTTATCAAAAGATTTCACGGTTCCGAAAGTTACCGGACAGCGCTGCATGGCCGCAAATTTCATATTTGGCAACCGCTTGTCCAGTCCAAAAATGGCGCTTCCGTTTGCATATTCTTCAACATCAACGCCTCTTAATTTTTTACCTATATATTTAAATTCTTTCGGATTTTTATAGGTGAGTTCAGTAGGAACTTCCAAATTTTTGGCTATTTCAACCAAATCGCCATAAGCTATTTTCTTGCCGCTTTTATGCAATACATGATGGTTTTCGGCGGTACATTCTGTAACAGAAACTTTCCAGGATTGCGCTGCAGCTGTAATTAACATGGCTCTCGCCATCGCACCCATTTTTCGCATAGGTTCAAATAAATAACGAACACTTCTTGAACCATCGGTATTTTGGTCGCCATATTTTACATCGCCAACAGCTTGTTTTACAATCACTTTTGTCCAGTCCGCATCCATTTCATCAGCGATTACGGATGTTAAGGAAGTTCTCACGCCATTGCCCATTTCAGAACGGGAAGCGATTAAAATCAAACTTCCATCAGCATTTAACTGAACAAATAAATTTGGATTAAAACTGGCCAATTCTTTATCGCCGGCTGATTCTTTATCTGAAAAAACAGAAGTATTGCAGGCTAAGATTAATCCGCCGGATGCCAGTCCAACACTTTTTACAAAAGTTCTACGACTTATATTTCTAATTGGATTCATGATTAACCTTGTTTTTTAAGTTCAACAGTTCTGTGAATGGCACTTTTTATTCGCTGATAAGTACCGCATCGGCAAATATTTCCAATCATAGCCTCGTTAATTTCATCATCGGTCGGATCGCTATTTTTGTCGAGCAAAGCAGTTGCCGCAATCAATTGTCCTGGCTGACAAAATCCGCATTGAGGAACATTTAAGGCCAGCCAAGATGCCTGCAATAGCTGCAAATTTTCTGAAACACCTTCAATTGTGACAATATTTTTGCCTTCTGCTGCCGAAACCGGAATCAAACACGATTGCACCGGTGAATTATCCAGTAGCACTTTACAAGAGCCGCATACGCCAATTCCGCAGCCATATTTTGTGCCTGTAAGTCCTACAATATCTCTAATTGCCCAAAGTAAAGGCATTTCGGGAGCAACATCAATTTTGTGTTTTTCTCCGTTAATTTGAAGTGTAATCATCTTAATAGTTAGTTTTTGTTTCAGAATTACAAGTTATGAAATTTTTTATTAAGTTGGAAAATAAAAGGCAATTGGCAAAAGTTAAAAGTTAAATGTTGAAATGATAATTAGCCAATATACCAATTAAATAATTCAAAATCTAAAATTCAAAATTCAAAATTTCTATCACATCACCAGCTTTCATATCATTTATATACAAATTATCTACGCGAACACGAACCAATCGCAAGGTTGGAAAACCCACAGCTGCAGTCATTTTTCGAACTTGCCTGAATTTTCCTTCAGTTAAAGTGACGGAAATCCAATTTGTTGGGCCGTGCCTTTCGTCCCTTATTTTTTTACCTCTTTCTGGCAGCTTAGGAATTTCGCTTAATTTATAAACGTAACAACGTTTTGTGGTATATTTTATGCCGCCAAAACCAATTTCCACACCATTTTTTAGCGCTTCAAGGGCTTCAGGAGTGATATCGCCGTCAACTTCGGCAAAATATTCTTTTTCTACATGGCTGCTTCTCACCAATTCGCTCATATTTCCGTCGGTGGTGAGCAATAAAAGCCCTTCCGATTTTTCATCCAATCGGCCAATGGCCATGAGTTTTTCGGGAAACGGGTAAAATTCACCCAATAATTTTTTCTTGTGTTTGCTGATGTCATTATTCGCAAACTGGCTCAAATAACCATAAGGTTTGTAAATGATAAAATGCCGATGCGGTTGATTTTCGTTACGATTTTCCATTGAGAATCGCGTAAACCAATGCTGCGGAAAGTGGTTGTCCCGCTGCTTTTTTTCTGATGTCTTCAAAACTGAAACGGAAATCACAGCCATTTTTATAGTCGCTGCAACCATAAGCGCTTTTTCCTTTTAAAATAGTTCCCTTGCGGCATTTCGGACACGCAATTTTTTCAGGGACTTCACGCGAAGATGGGCTTTTTGAAGTTTTCTTTTCTTCCAGCACCAAATTAAATTGATCGTCAAACCGAATCAATCCTTCCGTTTCTCCAAATTCCGCTTTAAAACCTTTTAAATTAACGGTGCATTTCTTTTGCAGCAGGCGAATGTATTGATTTTCTGATATTTTTTTGTCGAGAAAACTAAAAGGCAATCTAAAATCACAGCCATTGTTGTATTCGCTGCAGCCATAGGCATTTTTACCTTTCAGAATATTCCCTTTTTTGCATTTCGGACATTTTTCTGAGGCGATGCCAGTGGAAACTGCCGAATTTTTTTTAGGAACTTGTTTGGCAACTTCATGATGGAAAATATTTGCCGTTATTGTTTCCGAACGAACTTCATAAACCAAATGGTCAACCATTTTTTTCATGTTTTTTATGAAAGTTCCGGCGTTGTAAGTTCCTTTTTCAATTTCCTTGAGCTGTTTTTCCCACTGACCTGTTAATTCGGCCGATTTTAACAGTTCACTCTGGATAATATCAATGAGTTGAATGCCAGTTTGCGTGGGCAAAATTTGCTTTTTATTCCGAATGATGTATTGTCGTTTAAAAAGTGTTTCGATAATATTTGCGCGGGTTGAAGGCCTTCCAATTCCGTTTTCTTTCATCAATTCGCGCAGTTCATCGTCATCAATTTGTTTGCCGGCAGTCTCCATGGCACGAAGCAAGGTGGCCTCAGAAAACAAGTTGGGCGGCTTTGTCGCTTTCTCTAGAAAAGATGGTTCATGCGGCCCTTTTTCTCCTTTTATGAAATTCGGCAGAATGTCTGTTTCCAGTTTTTCAGCAGTGCCACTTTCGAAAACAACGCGCCATCCTTTTTCCAGAATCTCTTTTCCGGTGGTTCTAAAAGTGACATCAGCAGCGATACCAATAACGGCGGTGTTTGAAACGATGCAATCTTCATAAAAAACGGCGATAAAACGTCGGGTGATAATATCGTAAACATGTTGCTGGCTGTATGGCAAATTACTTTGAACGCCGGTTGGAATGATGGCGTGGTGATCGGTTACCTTTTTGGTGTTAAAAACCAAAGGCGATTTTTTTATTTTTTTTCCTAATAAAGGGGCAATCAATGTTTGGTAAGCGGTGAGGTTTTTTAAAATTTCGGGCACTTTCGGATACACGTCGTCGGGTAAAAATGTGGTATCAACACGCGGATAGGTCACTACTTTTTGTTCGTATAATTTTTGGACGATTTTTAAGGTTTCATCGGCAGAAAAATCGAATTTATTGTTGCAATAAACCTGCAATCCGGTTAAATCAAATAATTTGGGGGCATTTTCTTTGCCTTTTTTCTTTGTGACGGAAACAATTTCAAAATCGCTTTCTTTTACTTTATTGGCGAGCAATTCGCCATCTTCCTTTTTTTGAAAGCGTCCTTCTTCGCAGTTAAAAAGCGTTTCGCGGTAAAGCGTCTGCAATTCCCAATAAGGCTGCGGCACAAAATTTTCTATTTCTTTAAACCGATTCACTACCATTGCCAAGGTGGGCGTTTGCACCCTTCCCACGGATAAAACCTGTTTATTTCCTCCGTGTTTTAAGGTGTACAATCTTGTGGCATTCATTCCCAAAAGCCAATCGCCAATGGCTCTTGAATAGCCTGCATAATATAAATTGTCGTAGTTTTCCGATGGTTTCAGATTTTGGAATCCTTCTTTGATGGCTTCCGTAGTTAAAGAGGAAATCCACAAACGTTTGACTTCTCCTTTGTAATTTGCCTGCTGAATTACCCAGCGCTGAATAAGTTCCCCTTCTTGCCCGGCATCCCCGCAGTTGATAATTACACTGGCTTTGTCGAATAGACTTTTAACAATGTTAAATTGCTTTTTGATGCCGATATTGTCGACCACCTTGGTTTCAAACTTTTCAGGAAGCATGGGCAAATTGTTCAAATCCCAGCTTTTCCAGTGCGCTTTGTAGTCGTTGGGCTCAAACAAGGTGCATAAATGTCCGAAAGTGAAAGTCACCGCATACCCATTCCCTTCAAAATATCCGTCGTGTTTGGTATTTGCGCCTAAAACGGCAGCAATTTCACGCGCAACACTGGGTTTTTCGGCAATGCATACTTTCATCTGTTTAAATCATTTTTGAAGCCGCAAAATACTAATTTTTACTGTCACTGCGGCTGTTAAAATGAGATTGATTTTGAAAATTTTCAGGACTTTGTTTATAAAGAGATTGGTTGCTTAAATGACAATATGTAATTGATGTTACCAATCATTTATGATGATTTTGGGTAATGCACCAATGATTAACTGTTATATTTGTTTAGAAAATTAAATAAACAATGAAACATTTCGACCAACAGGCCAAAGAATGGGACAATGATCCTAAAAAGACAGAAAGAGCTATAATTATCGCAAATGAGATGATTGATTTTATTAAGCCAAATAAAACTATGAATGCTTTTGAGTTTGGCTGCGGAACTGGATTGTTGAGCTATCAGTTAAAAGATTCTTTCAAAACAATTACACTCGCCGATACTTCTGAAGGGATGATAAAAGTTTTGCAGGAAAAAATTGTTGATGAAAATATCAACAATTTTAAACCGCTTCTTGTGGATTTGTTAGAAGATGATTCTGTCATAAATCGTAGTGAATTTGATGTGATTTATACGTTGATGACACTTCATCACATTCTTGAAATTGATAAGATTTTAGCGATATTTAATGCTATGCTGAAAACTGGCGGTTATTTGTGCATTGCCGATTTGGTGCAAGAAGACGGCTCGTTTCATACCAATGTACCAGGTTTTGATGGGCATAATGGATTTGACAGGTCAACGTTAAGTGCTGTTTTATCCAATCACGGATTTAAAGTTGTCTTCAATCAAATACCTTTGGAGATTGAAAAAGAGTTTGATAAAAAAGTAAGAAAATATCCCGTGTTTTTAATGATTTGCAAAAAAATAAATTAATCGGATATTTTTTTCGAAATTTGGCATATAAATTATGTAATGGATTTTAAACTGGATTTGGCAGCAAATAAAGAAATTAAGCCATTAAATTTGTTAGTATTTTTAAAACATATAAAATAATGAAAAAAGCGCTCAAAGAAATAAAACTGGGTTACGGATTGGGAAACCTAAAATTTGGAATGACCAGAAAAGAAGTGGAATTAATGCTGGGAAAACCTTCATTTATCGACAAATATTCGCATTCCGATTCTAAAAAGGATTTGACGGAATCCTGGCAATATGATGAATTGTTGTTATCGCTCAGTTTTGATGAAGAAGAAGACTGGCGGTTAATTATGATTTCCGTAAATGATGATTTTTATGAATTGGAAGGAAAAAGCCTGATTGGTTTGTTTCAGGAAGGTTTGATAAAAGAGCTTGATGAAATGGATTTGGGGGAATGGAGCCTTGAAGATTGCTCTGAGGACGATACCGAAGACCAGAAAGTGATTGAAATTGAAGAGAAATCCATCAATTTTTGGATCAATGACGGCGTTTTGGATGAAATTCAGTGGACACCTTTTTTTATTGATGAAGACACTATTGAATGGCCAGAATAAAATTTGGTCAACATCAATGCAATGATTAGAGCCGTTAAATTAGAAGATGCTGTTGAAATAGCTGAAATTTACAATTACTATATTCTTAATTCTTGCGTCACTTTTGAGGAATTTGCGGTAAGCGCTGAAGAAATGCGCGGAAGAATTGAATCCACAAATTCGAAATATCCCTGGTTTGTTTTTGAGAAAGACAATGTGATTTTGGGTTTCGCTTATGCAAGCGCGTGGAAACCAAGATCGGCCTATAAATACACGGTTGAAAGCACTGTTTACCTGAAAAAGGAAGCGATTAAAAACGGAATTGGTTCAATGCTTTATACAGCATTGATAGGCCAACTTACCGAATTGGGTTTTCACGCCGTAATTGGTGGCATTTCTCTTCCCAATGAGGCAAGTATCGCTTTGCATGAAAAATTTGGATTTGAAAAAATAGCCCAATTTAAAGAAGTGGGCTATAAGTTTAAAAAATGGATTGATGTTGGCTATTGGGAATTGTTAATCAACAAAAACAGCATTTAGAACACCTTATAAACCGGTAATTTTAAGTGCGCCGATTCATAGTAAGTCGAATTTTTGTAGATAAAATCCAGTTGTGCTTCCGGACTTTCGGCAAAATCTTTATCGGCTGTCATTTTCTGGTTCAGCAATTCTTTTAAGGCCGGGTTTTCCAGCAACAATTTTTCTGCAATATCTTCAAAAACATAGGAAGAAAAGTGTTCTTTTTGATCTAAAATGGTATCGAAAAAATTCCAGTTAAAGAAAGAATCGGTTGCTTCGGCTTCCAAGGTTTCCACAATATAACGAACGCCGTTTTGTTGGATGGGAATATAAATATCTCCTTTTTGAAACAAAACTTTTTTGGTTTCCGATGAAATGGTTGTGTTAAAATGAGGATAATGTCCTTCAAAAGGTTTTGTGCTGGTTTTGTAATCTTTAATGTGTTGTTCTTTAACAATTATTGAAGTGTCATTTTTAAAAACGGCAAAGTTAATATGGTTGTCTTTTAATCGTTCCAAAACTTTCCACCAGCCTTGTTTTAAAATATAGGCTTTAGGAAGTTGTATTTCTTTTGAAGCAATATAATTGTTGAAATATTTTATAGGTTTTATATAGGGTTTTGTGCGGTCGTAAAACAACCGCTTGCCATTGGTCACTTTACTGTCGATATAAGTTCCTTCGTAGCCTTTAAATTGTAAAGTTGAATAATTGTTTTTATCAAGTTCAAAAGAAATTGGATATGTTTTTTTTGCCAAAATTTTCGCTACTGCATTTCGGCGAAGTTCTTTAATTTCAGTATCTTTTTTAATGGTGAAATCGATTACCGATTCCAATAAACTGTAGGTTTGTTCAACACGTTGTTTGTAGGGTTTTAGCATATGGGTTTCTACCATCATTCCCAAGGTGTTGAATAGTGTGGTGTACCCTGTTGAATATCTCGGACTGTCGAAAAACTGGCTAAAACCGGCTTCCGGTGTTGTTCCCCAAACATTTACATAGGGCGTAATGATAATGTCTTTTTTCAGCAAGGAAGCTTCTATATTAGGTCTCATTTCATTTTCAATAAATGTGCCCAAGTCGTTTCCCAAGTTATTATGTTGCGTAAATAAATGGGTGATTGCATATTGGTAATCGGCGCCATTGCTCACGTGGTTGTCGATAAAAACGGCGGGTTTCACCAAATGAAAAATTTCAGCAAAAGCTTTGGCATTTTTTGTGTCGGCTTTTATAAAATCCCGATTTAAATCAAAATTCTGGGCATTTCCCCGAAATCCGTATGCCTTCGGTCCGTTTTGGTTTGCTCGGGAATAACTGTTTCTGTCTAAAGCACCACCTATATTGTATATTGGAATGACGGCGATTACAATATTTTCTAATTTTTTGATTTTGTTTTTATCCTGAACAATATCTCTTAATAGCATCATAGAAGCATCAACGCCATCCGATTCTCCGGGGTGAATCGCATTATTGATTAAAATAGTATTTTTTTTGCTCAGGTGAATTTTATTGAAATCGAATTCTTTTGAAGCGCTAAAAATCACCAGATGCAAAGGGAATCCGCTGTCTGTTTCGCCCATTTCCATGATAGAAATTTCCGGATACGCAGTTGCCAATTCTTGGTAGAATGCGATGGTTTCCTGGTAGGTGGAAGTTTCCGTGCCTTTAGATTTTTCAAACACGGTTGTGAAATCTTTTACTGTTTTTTGAGCATAAATCGCACCCGAAAATAAGATGATGAAAGCTAAATATAGCCGTTTTTTAAAATGCATTTTTATAATTTTTTTGGCACACTTTCTGGCACAAAACCAGAAATATCGCCGCCGTTACGCAAAACATCGCGCACAATGCTTGAACTTATAAAAGAAGTGTCGGCAGAGGTCAGTAAAAAAACCGTTTCAACAGTCGACAATTTTCTGTTGGTTTGGGCAATCGCTTTTTCAAATTCAAAATCCGCCGGATTCCGCAATCCTCTTAAAATAAAATGAATATTTAATTTTTTGCAGAAATCAATGGTTAAGCCAGTATAGGTTTCCACCTTTATTTTAGGTTCATTGGCATAATGTTTTTTAATAAAACTGACACGTTCTTCAAGAGAAAATAAGTAGGCCTTTTCTGTATTTACACCAACAGCAATAATAATTTCAGCAAATAAAGGCAATGCCCGGTTAATAATATCAACATGGCCTAAAGTAATTGGATCAAATGATCCCGGAAAAACTGCTCTTTTCATCTGTTTAAATTTTATTTATTTAGCGGTAACAGATGCTGTTCGCCATTAATAATTTCTATATGTGTCAAAATTTGTAATGCTCGTTTCATGAGTTTTTATTTAAAGCCATTTCAATGGCGTTATGAAAAAGTTCCGATAAACTAATGCCTGCCGCTTCTGCTTGTTGCGGAATTATACTTGCGTTGGTCAATCCGGGCACGGTATTCATTTCCAAAAAATAAGGTTCGTCATTCACCAAAATATATTCAGAGCGCGAAAAACCGCTCATATTTAAAATTTGATAAACGTGAGCCGCTATTTTTTCTAATTTACGGTGAGTTTCAGGGGAAATTCTGGCGGGCGTAATTTCTTGCGATTTGCCCAAATATTTGGCTTCATAATCAAAAAAATCGTTTTCGGTGACAATTTCTGTCATTGGCAGCACTTTGATTTTTCCTTTGTACTCAAAAACACCAATTGTTATTTCGGGACCGTCTAAAAATGCTTCGATTAAAATTTGTGAATCTTCCTTAAAAGCTTTTTCAATGGAAGGAATCATTTCCGAAGCGGTTTTTGCCTTGGAAATTCCGAAACTTGAACCGGCATTGTTTGGTTTTACAAAACAAGGCAAACCAACTCTGGCAATTATTTCATCCACATTAATGGTGTCACCTTCGTTTAAAAAGTAAGATTTTGCAGTTTTTATACCATATTGTTTCACCACACTTAAACAATCGCGCTTGTTAAAAGTTAATGCCATTTGGTAAAAAGGCGCCGAAGTGTGTTTAAGCCCAATCAATTCAAAGTAGGCCAAAATGGTTCCGTCTTCGCCAGGGTGACCATGAATGGCATTAAAAACACAGTCGAAATTAATTTTTTCACCCTTAATTTCTGCTGAAAAATCGTGTTTGTTTATGGGAAATTCATTTTCAAAATCATCAACAAGCACCCATTTATCTTTAAGAATGTGAACTTTGAAGATATTGTATATTTCTTTTGAAATATTTTGATAAACAACTTGGCCACTTTTTAAGGAGATTTCTACTTCCGAAGAGTATCCGCCCATAATTATGGCAATATTTTTTCTCATCTGTTTAAATTTTATTTTTTAGCGGGAACAACTGCTGTTCGCTATTAATTATTTATTGTAAGTGTCGAAATTAGTTATGATCGACTCATTTTATATTGACAAAGTTGAAATACAAACTTACATATTTTAAGTTGAAAAGAAAATAGAAAATTGAGATGAGAAAAGGGACTTAAATTTGAAAATGAGTTATTTTAACGCTTTAAAATTAAAC
>CAMDPE010000062.1 GCA_945903795.1 Lutibacter flavus
TTGTTATTTTCGTCTGCTTTAAAATTTTCACGAGAAGTTTCTTTCCAGATTGTTTTGTCTATTTCGGGAAAAAAAACATCTGCCTCAAATTGATGGTGTACAAAAGTGATGTCAAGCTTGTCTGCAAGCGGCATTGCTTGTTTGTATATTTCTGCACCACCCAAAATAAACGGATTTTCATCTACTTCTGCTGCAGCTTTAAGCGCTTCTTTTAATGAATTTACAATCACACAGCCTTCAACTTGGTAATTTTTGTCACGTGTGATGATAATATTTGTTCTGTTTGGAAGCGGTTTCCCCAGCGATTCATAAGTTTTTCGACCCACAATAACTGCGTGGTTCAAAGTCGTTTTTTTGAACCGTTTTAAATCGGCAGGTAAATGCCAAATTAATTGGTTGTCTTTTCCCAAAGCGTTATTTGCCGCAATCGCAGCCATAATTGTTACCATTCTTCTGTTGCGTTGCTTAAATCACTTTCTTTTTTGTCCTTTTCGAAATTGTATAACTCTTGCGTTTTTTCAACTTTTAGGGCATATTCTTCGTCTATTTGCTTTTTAAATTTTGCAATTTTCAATTCCTGCTCCATCACCAATTTCTCAGTTTGCGCACGTTCCCAATCTTTTCCCATAAAACGATGTGTAACAAATACATTTATAAAATGCAGCACAAAAAAGAAAAACCATAAAATGATGGCCCAAACAAACCAGTTTTCAACAACATTTTCACCAACTTTTAAAAATTTGTTCAACAGTATTAAAAAAACGGAACCAACTAAAAATAACACAAAATGATAATACAGTCTCTTTTTTTGTTGTGCTCGTGCTCGTGCATTTTCGTATATATCATGGTGTTCAGTCAAGTTGTTCATAATTACATATTTTTAACCCATTCTTTTATATAGGCAGTGAAATCTTCCGTTTCATATTCATTTTCTTGTTGCAGCTTTTCATTGGCCAATTCCAAAAACTTTGAAATGTTTTTATCGGAAGTGTTAAAAAGACCTTCGAGGGATTTTAATAAATCAAGATCATCTATTTCAATGATTCTTTTTATGATGGTGGTTTTTAGTTCAGGTACATTCATTTTCTTTTTCTTTTAGAATCTTAAATATATTAAAAGTTTTACAAACTGTTTATTAAAGAATTATTAAATTTCAATAATTCTAATGCACAATCTGTTGCAAAATCTAATTCTTAGGCCGAAGTTTGCTTAATATTAAACAGCAACATCTCCTTTAATATGTGGATGTGGATTGTAATTTAACAGGTTAAAATCTTCAAACTTAAAATCGAAGATGTTTTTCACCAAAGGGTTAATTTCCATTTTAGGCAATTCTCTTGGCGTTCTTGATAATTGTAAATCAATTTGTTCGCTATGGTTGCTGTAAATATGTGCATCACCAAAAGTGTGGATAAAATCGCCTGGTTTTAAATTGCAAACCTGCGCCACCATCATGGTAAATAAGGCATAGGAAGCGATGTTGAACGGTACGCCTAAAAATATGTCGGCGCTGCGCTGGTACAATTGACAGGACAATTTTCCGTCTGCCACATAAAATTGAAAAAACGCGTGGCAAGGCGGTAATGCCGCTTTTCCATTGGCTACGTTTTCAGAAAAAGATAAAGATGTATCGGGCAAAAGACTTGGATTCCAGGCTGAAACCAGCATTCTTCTGCTGTCTGGATTTGTTTTTATGGTTTGGACCAATTCAGAAATCTGATCGATGTCTTCACTGTTCCAGTTCCGCCATTGATGTCCGTAAACCGGACCTAAATCGCCATTTTCATTTGCCCATGCATCCCATATCTTCACCCCATTTTCATTCAAATATTTTATGTTGGTGTCGCCTTTTAAAAACCACAGCAATTCATAAATAATGGATTTTAAATGCAGTTTTTTTGTGGTCAGCATGGGAAATCCTTCACTTAAATCAAACCGCATCTGATAACCAAACACGCTTTTTGTTCCGGTTCCTGTTCTGTCTTCTTTGAGCGTTCCTTTATCTTGAACGTATTTTATTAAGTCTAGATATTGTTTCATCTGTTTAAATTTTATTTTTTAGCGGTAACAAACTTCGCCCTCCATTTTGGTGGGCGTTACCCTGCGGGTCGGGCTTTTCGTTACAATCCGTCATTGCGATCGGAGCGTGGCAATCTGTTGAACATTTTGCTGAACAAACTCGCATCGCCGGGATTTTCACTGCAATCCCTAACGCAAATGCGGTTGTAAATAAATTTTCGCCATTTTTATACGATACAATGTGCTTTTTATTAAGGCATTTACCCAATAATCATTCCTGCAATTGTTGCCGATAACAATGAAGCGATTGAACCGCCAATAACGGCTTTTAGTCCAAATTCTGACAATGTTTTTCTTTGTCCCGGCGCCAATGAACCAATACCTCCAATTTGAATACCGATAGAGGCGAAGTTGGCAAAGCCGCACAGCATATAGGTAGCCATAATCACCGATTTGTTATAAGTTAGATGGGTTACATTGGCCATGTTTTTTAATTCAGCCAATTGAATATAGCCCACAAACTCACTCGCGGCCAATTTCACGCCCAACAATTGTCCCATCAGCATCATATCTTCCCTTGCAACACCAATCAGCCACATTAATGGCGCAAAAATAGTCCCTAAAATTGATTCCAAAGAAAATTGTTGGTAGGGTGTATAAGCAACAATCCAGTCGTTTAAATAAGTAACAGAACCAACCCATCCCAAAATACCGTTTATCATGGCAATTAAGGCCACAAAAACCAATAACATTGCGGCAACATTGGCTGCTAATTTTAAGCCTTCCGTAGTTCCGTTGGCAATGGCATCTAAAATATTTGAACCAATTTTTTCCTGAGAAACATTTACGTCGGTATTAATTTCCTCCGTTTGGGGATAAAGCATTTTTGAAATTACAATTGCGCCGGGCGCTGCCATTACAGATGCTGCCAGCAAATGTTTGGCAAATTGAAGTCTTAATACGGGGTCATTTCCTCCTAAAAATCCGATATAAGCGGCCAAAACACCACCGGCAACAGTGGCCATACCACCAATCATCACCAATAATATTTCTGAACGGTTCATGCGTTCCAAATAGGCTTTTATCATTAGAGGCGCTTCCGTTTGACCCAAAAAGATATTTCCTGCAACCGACAAACTTTCGGCACCTGAAATTTTCAATAATTTGGTTAGTACCAGCGCCATTCCTTTTACAATAATTTGTATAACGCCCAAATAAAATAACAAGGATGTTAATGCCGAAAAGAAAATGATGGTAGGCAAAATTTGAAATACAAATATAAATCCGTAGGAATCAATATTCATCAAGCCTCCAAATAAAAATTGGCTTCCTGCAGCGGTAAAATCTAAAATATTGGTAAAAATACCACCAACAAATTCGAAGATTCGCTGAACAAAAGGCACTTTTAAAACACCAATGCCAATAAGTAACTGGGCTGTTAAACCTGCGCCAACTGTTTTCCAATTAATTGCTTTACGGTTGTTGCTGAACAAGTAGGCAATAAGCAGCAATGACACCATTCCCAAAACCCCACGCCACAATGATGTTGTTGTGAATCCTTGGTTGTCAATAATAGTGTTTTGGATCGTTTCTTGCGCGTTTACCGAAAAAATACTAAAGAATATTAGGGTAGTCAGGCTTATTTTTTTAAACATAAATAAAATGTGTTGTTATGAAGTGCGTTTAGTTATTTCGTCACGAATTTTTGCCGCCAATTCATAATCTTCATTTAGAACGGCTTTGCTTAATTTTTCATTCAATTCTTCAAGGGAGTCTTTTGAGTAAGAACTAGCTTTTTCTGGCTCCTCAATTAATTTTTCAATACTCAAGGTTTCTTTTTCATCAGTCAATTCATCTTTTGCTTTTAAATAGATTCCTGCCTTGTCTAAAATATTTTCATAGGTATAAATTGGCGCATTAAATCGCGTTGCCAAAGCAATGGCATCGGAAGTACGGGTATCTATAATTTCTTCAATTTTGTCGCGTTCACAAATCAGACTAGAATAAAACACGCCGTCAACCAATTTATGAATGATTACCTGCTTAATGGCAATGTGAAATCGGTCGGCAAAAGTCTTAAATAAATCGTGCGTAAGCGGTCGGGGAGGTTTTATTTCTTTTTCCAAAGCGATGGCAATGGACTGTGCTTCAAAGGCTCCAATAACAATCGGCAACGTTCTGGTGCCGTCTACTTCACTCAAAACCAAGGCGTAAGCACCGCTTTGGGTTTGGCTGTAAGATATTCCTTTAATATTTAGGCGAACTAAACTCATAACATAAAATTAACAAAAAAGACTGTCTAATCAAAGGATTTTATCCCAATAATTAGGCAGCCTTATTTCGAGGCACAATTTAATAAAATTATGCGTTATTCGCTTTAAATTCTTTTAACTTTTCAATTAATTTTGGCACTACTTCAAAAGCATCGCCAACAATGCCGTAATCTGCGGCTTTAAAGAAAGGAGCTTCAGGATCAGTATTAATGACCACTTTAACTTTTGAGGAGTTTACGCCGGCCAAATGCTGTATTGCGCCTGAAATTCCAATGGCAATGTATAAGTTAGAAGAAACTGGTTTCCCGGTTTGTCCAACATGTTCACCATGAGGTCTCCATCCTAAATCTGAAACCGGTTTTGAACAGGCTGTTGCTGCGCCTAAAACGCTGGCAAGTTCTTCTATCATTCCCCAATTTTCCGGACCTTTCAATCCTCTTCCTGCAGAAACCACAATATCAGCATCGGCAATGGTAACTTTACCTGAAGTTTGTTCAATGGATGTTGAAACTAAATTGCTGTCAACCAAAACAGGTGAAAATTCCTCGGTTGTTCCCGAAACTTTGTTTTCAACCAATCCGAAAGCGTTTTTGGCAAGTGAAATCACTTTTACATCAGTTAGTATTTGTGTGTTGTTAAATGCTTTGTTGGAAAACGTTTTTCTTTTCACGGTGAAAGGAGAAGTGACGCTTGGCAAGGCAATCACATTGCTTGCAAAACCCGCATTTAAATTTGCGGCAGCCATGGGCGCAAAATACAATCCGTTTGCATTTGAATCGATGATGACAACTTGTGAACTTTCTTTTTCTGCTGCTTGTTTTACTATATTGGCAACCAATTTTGCATTAAAAATTTTCAACGCATCATTAGTGACAGTTAATATTTTTTCGGCACCATAGTTAAAAAGTATCGACGAATCACTTGAATTCATCGTCAATACAACTAAATTGGTTCCCAATTGCTCGGCAACTTTTTTCCCGTAGGAAGTCACTTCCAAAGCCGTTTTTTTAAATTTTCCTTCCGATGATTCGGCAAAAACCAATACTGACATATTATTTTTAGATTTTGGATTTTCAGTTTTAAAACTAAAATCAATTTATATTTTTAATTCTTTGAACAGTTAAACGATTCAACAAATACACGTTTAAACAATGTTTTCTTAAATAACCTTTGCTTCGTTATGCAATAAACCAATAAGTTCATCCAAATTGTCTGCAGACACTAATTTACAGGCCGATTTTGCTGGCTGTTTTTCAAAAGAAACAATTGAAGTTGTTGCTTTTCCGTTGGAAGATTCCACAATGGTCAATGGTTTTTGACGCGCCATCATAATGCCGCGCATATTTGGAATTCGCAAATCTTTTTCTTCAACCAAGCCTTTTTGTCCGGCAATAATTAAAGGAAGTTTTGCCTCCAGCATTTCTTTTCCGCCGTCAATTTCTCTTGAAATAGTGGCTTTATCACCTTCTATTTCCAGCCCGATACAGGCATTAACAAAATTGAAATCCAACAATGTGGCAAGCATGGCAGGCACCATTCCGCCGTTATAATCAATGGATTCTTTTCCTGCAAGCACCAAATCGTAGCTGCCGTTTTTTATCACTTCGGCCAATTCTTTTGCAACGGTAAAACCATCTAAAGCTTCCGCATTTACCCTAATGGCATCGTCGGCACCAATGGCCAAAGCTTTGCGCAAAGTAGGTTCAGTGGCAGCGTTTCCAACTGTGGCAACGGTTACGGTGGCTCCTTGTTTTTCCTTAAACCACATGGCTCTTGTCAAGGCAAATTCATCATAAGGATTTATGACAAATTGCACGCCGTTACTGTCAAATTTTGAATCATTTTCTGCAAAATTTATCTTTGATGTGGTGTCGGGAACGTGACTGATACAAACTAATATTTTCATGAAATCTAGGTGTTTGATATTTGGTATAAAATTACACGTCTTTTTATTTAATATGCTACGAATATAATATTTTTTTTAAATATATTATGCACGCATAGTAATATTTTTATTAAAACATTATTTTTTTGATAGAACTGTTATAATTGTTTAATTTTGCAAATCCTTAAAAACAGATTAAAATGAAGACTATACAATTTAGAGAAGCCATTTGTGAAGCAATGAGTGAAGAAATGCGCAGGGATGAAACTATTTACTTAATAGGAGAAGAAGTTGCTGAATATAATGGTGCCTATAAAGCTTCAAAAGGAATGTTGGATGAGTTTGGTGCAAAACGCGTAATTGACTCTCCAATTGCAGAATTGGGTTTTACCGGAATCGCCATTGGATCTGCCATGAACGGAAACAGACCGATTGTGGAATATATGACCTTTAACTTTGCCTTGGTGGGCATTGATCAAATTATAAATAACGCCGCAAAAATCAGACAAATGTCGGGGGGACAAATAAATTGCCCAATTGTATTTCGCGGTCCGACAGGATCAGCCGGCCAATTGGGAGCCACACATTCACAGGCATTCGAAAACTGGTTTGCAAACACGCCAGGTCTAAAAGTGGTGATACCTTCCAATCCTTATGATGCAAAAGGTTTGTTGAAAGCTGCCATTAGAGATGATGACCCGGTTATTTTTATGGAATCGGAACAAATGTATGGTGACAAAGGCGAAGTGCCGGATGGAGAATATATTGTGCCAATTGGCGTTGCTGCCATTAAAAGAGAAGGAACCGATGTAACAATTGTGTCTTTCGGAAAAATAATTAAAGAAGCCTATATTGCTGCCGATATTCTGGAAAAAGAAGGAATTTCGGTTGAAATTATCGATTTGCGCACCATCAGACCAATGGACAGCGAAGCCATTTTTAAATCAGTAAGAAAAACAAACCGTTTGGTTATTTTAGAAGAAGCCTGGCCTTTTGGCAGTGTTTCCTCTGAAATTACTTTCCAGGTTCAGGAAAATGTGTTCGATTATTTGGATGCGCCTATTAGAAGAATTACTACTGCAGATACGCCTGCACCATATTCTCCGGTTTTGTTGGAAGAATGGTTGCCAAACGCCAATGACGTTGTAAAAGCGGTGAAAGAAGTATTGTACAAAAAATAAGGGCATAATATTTGCGCTGCAACTACCTTTCAAAATTATCTTGAAAGGTTTTTTTATGATGACCAAAAAATATATTTTCTTAAGTTTTCTGTTTTCTCTTGTTTTTTTCTCAGGGTTTTCTCAGGTAAAAATAAGCGGTGTTGTGAAGGACGAAAACAACCAATCGATTCCTTTTGCCAATATTGTTTTTGTGGGCTCATCCACAGGAACAGTTTCCGATGAAAACGGAAAGTTTTATCTGGAATCCGCTAAAACCTATACAAAAATAGAAGTTTCTTTTTTAGGTTATGAAACCAAATCTATCTCCGTAAAAAACAGGGATTATAATTTAACGATTGTCTTAAAAGAATCCGCCGCACAATTGGAGCAGGTTTTTATTTATAGCGGAAAGGTTAAGAAAAAAGGAAATCCGGCCATCGCCATCTTGGAAAAAATTTGGGCCAAAAAACGTGAAAACGGCATCTATTTATTCGACCAATACCAATATAATAAGTATGAGAAATTGGAGTTTGATATGAATAATATTGACAGTTCCATGATAAAAAGCAAACTTTTTAAAGGCATGGAGTTTATTTTTGAAGGCATTGATACTTCAAATATCACAGGAAAATCATTCCTGCCTATTTTCATCAACGAATCCGTCTATAAATCTTTTGGAAAAAATAAGGACGGAAAAAAACTTCGTGAAGATTTGGTGGCCAACAAAAATTCAGGATTCGAAAACAATCAAAATGTCATTGCATTTATCAAAGATTTATATGTGGATTACAATGTTTACGATAGTTACATTAAGATTTTCGACAAAAGTTTTGTAAGTCCAATTTCCAAAGCAGCGGGCGTTTCAACCTACAATTATATTTTAGCCGACAGTGCTTTTATCGGCAATAAATGGTGTTTTAATATTTTATACTATCCGCGAAGAAAAGGAGAACTTACTTTTAAGGGTAATTTTTGGGTGAATGACACCACTTTTGCCCTCAAAAAAATTAATATGCAGGCCAACAAAAGCGCCAATATTAACTGGGTAAAAGATATTTATATTGAACAGGAATTTGATGTGTTGAATGATTCGGTGTTTTTGCTGGAAAGAGATTATATGATGTCCGATTTTAGTTTGAACAAAAAAGACAAATCCAAAGGTTTGTACGGCAAAAGAACCACCATGTTTAAGGATTATGTCTTCAACGAAAAAAAATCGGATGCTTTTTATAATGAGCAAATAAATGCCTACGATAAAAATATTTACACAAAAGCCGATGATTACTGGAAGGAAAACAGGCAGGAAAAATTAAATGAAAATGAACAAGGTATCTATAAATTGTTGGATACTTTGGCCACCGTTCCTAAATTTAAGCGCATTTATAATTTGGTTTCCATTTTGGGTTCCGGTTATATTGAGATGAATAAATTTGATTTTGGCGATGTGTTTTCAACCTTCGGAAAAAATGATGTTGAAGGCTGGCGTTTGCGTGCCGGCGGAAGAACTTATTTAGGAGGAAATGAGCCTTGGCGCTTGCAGGGATATACCGCCTATGGATTTAAGGATGATAAATTCAAATATGGATTTTCTGGAAAATGGATGTTAAATCCGAAAAGCAGGTTTACAGTTGGACTTGGGAACAGGCGCGATGTGGAACAAATAGGCGTAAGCCTAACCACCACCAACGATGTGATGGGCAGAAGTTTTGCCTCATCTTCCTTGTTTTCTTCCGGAGACAACAGCAAACTGACGAGCATCAATTTATCTAATTTTTTCATGTCAATCGAGCCACGAAATAATTTAAATTTCAAAGTTGGCGCTTCATACAGAACCTTGGAATCGGCTTCACCAGAAACTTTTAATCTGGATTATTGGGTTGATAAAGAAAACAATATCAAAAAAGCGGATGTGTCACAATCTGAAATTGATTTTACGGTCACTTACACGCCAAACAGAAAAACAATTGGTTACGGCGTTGAACGCAATGAAGTTACCGATGTTTATTCCACCTTATTTTTGAATTATTCAAAAGGGATTAAAGGCTTGTTTAATAGCGATTTTGATTACCAAAAAGTCCAGTTTTATTACCGTCAGCCAGTGTTAATTGGTGGTTTGGGAAGAATGTTCACCACTTTTGAAGTGGGAAAAACATTTGGAGAAGTTCCGCTCGGTTTACTGAATGTTGTGCCCGGGAACCAATCTTATTTCACCATTGAAAACACCTATTCGTTGTTGGATTATTATGAATTTGTGACAGATACGTATGCATCACTTCACGTAGAACATAATTTTAACGGAAAATTCTTTTCAAGAATTCCATTGTTTAGAAAACTCAACTTACGTGAAATTGTTGGTGCAAAAGCGGTTTGGGGAGAAATTTCCGACAAAAATATTGCGTTGAGCGCTTCAAACATAAATTATGTGGCGCCATCAAATGTATATTATGAGTACAGCGTTGGTGTTGGTAATATATTCAAGGTTTTCAGAATTGATTTTAGCTGGAGAGGAAGTTATAGAGACGTGCCAAACGCCAATAATTTTGCCATAAAAGGCGCCTTCGGATTCCATTTCTAAAATTTAACGCAATTAGGCGCTTGTTGGGCGATGATTTTCGTATTTTTGAAAAAAATTTAACTGTTTAACTAAAAGAAAATGAGCAATAAAACCGATAAAACTTTTGATGTATTAATTGAGATCCCAAAAGGAAGCAGAAACAAGTATGAATATGATTTTGTGTTACATAAAATTAGGTTCGACAGAATGTTGTTTTCCTCTATGATGTATCCCGGAGATTACGGATTTATACCTGAAACATTGGCCTTGGATAAAGATCCGTTAGATGTTTTGGTTTTGGGTGGCGAACCAACATTCCCAATGTGCGTAATGGAAGTTAAACCCATTGGCGTTTTTCATATGACCGATGAAAAAGGGCCAGATGAAAAAATTATTTGCGTGCCTGTTTCAGACCCAATTTGGAATGTGTTAAATGACATTTCTGATATGAATCCTCATCAGGTAAAAGAAATTGAACACTTCTTTCAGGTATACAAAGATTTGGAAAAAAAGAAAGTTGATGTAGGCGGCTGGGGAGACGTAAAAGAGGCGTATGAAATTGTAGCCCAATGCACTGAAAGGTATAATTTGAGTGAACATAAGAAAAAGAGGACTTTTACCATTTAATTGACAAAATAAAGACCTAAAAAATAAACCATCTTTAAAAATTATAGATGGTTTTTTTTATCTGTCTAATTTACTTATTTTAGCCCCCGTAATAAAAAATTAACCAATAACAAACATTAAAATAATGGAATTAATCGTAAAATTTTTACCTCTTTTTGGTATTGCGGCACTTGTATTCGTGTTTTTCAAAAATTCTTGGGTTACAAAACAAGATGGAGGAAATGAAAAAATGGCAAGAATTGCCAAGAACATTGCCGATGGGGCAATGTCGTTTTTGAAAGCAGAATACAAAATACTTTCAATTTTTGTTGTTGCCGTTGCAATTTTACTTTATTTTAAAGGTACTTATGAAGCAGGATCAAACGGAATGGTCGCGGTTTCCTTTATTGTAGGAGCATTTTGTTCAGCATTGGCTGGTTTTATTGGAATGAAAGTAGCCACCAAAGCGAACGTAAGAACTACGCAAGCTGCAAGAACTTCCTTAGGAAAAGCCTTAGAAGTAGCATTTGCGGGTGGAGCCGTAATGGGATTAGGAGTTGTTGGTCTTGGTGTTTTAGGACTGAGTTCATTATTTATGTTTTATAGCGGTCAAGGATGGGCTATTTCCGAAGTGCTGAATGTGCTTTCAGGATTCTCATTGGGTGCTTCTTCAATTGCATTATTTGCGCGTGTTGGTGGAGGTATTTACACTAAAGCTGCTGATGTTGGAGCTGACCTTGTTGGAAAAGTAGAAGCAGGAATTCCTGAAGATCATCCTTTAAATCCTGCAACTATTGCAGATAACGTTGGAGACAATGTTGGAGATGTTGCCGGTATGGGCGCCGATTTATTTGAATCGTATGTAGGTTCCATTATTGGAACGATGGTGTTGGGAGCAGCTTTTGTGACGATACCAGCTTTTCAAACTTCATTTGATGGATTAGGTGCTATTTATTTACCGTTGGTTTTAGCCGCAGTGGGTATTGTAATGTCAATTATAGGAACATTTTTCGTAAAAGTAAAAGATGGTGGAGATCCGCAAACGGCTTTAAATATTGGTGAATTTGGTTCAGCAGGTTTAATGGTTGTTGCTTCTTATTTTGTAATCGATCAGATGCTTCCTGAAACTTGGATGTTTAATAATATTGAATATACTTCATTAGGCGTATTTTGGGCAACAATTGCTGGCTTAGTAGCTGGTTTGTTAGTAGGGAAAGTTACGGAATATTACACTGCTACAGGTAAAAAACCTGTTATGTCTATTGTTAGACAATCAGAAACTGGTGCAGCTACAAATATTATTGCAGGTTTAGGCGTTGGAATGATGTCAACCGCCATTCCAATTCTTTTAATTGCGGCAGCTATTTTAGTTTCTCATCATTTTGCAGGTTTGTACGGTATTGCAATTGCAGCCGTTGGAATGTTGGCAAATACAGGAATTCAGTTGGCTGTTGATGCTTACGGTCCAATTTCCGACAATGCCGGTGGTATTGCAGAAATGGCTGAATTGCCAAAAGAAGTTCGTCAACGTACAGATAAATTAGATGCTGTTGGAAATACAACAGCCGCTATTGGGAAAGGATTTGCTATTGCTTCCGCAGCTTTAACTGCTTTGGCTTTGTTTGCTGCTTTTATGCAAACTGCCAATTTAACTTCCATTGATGTTTCTGAGCCTAAAATTATGGCAGGACTTTTTGTGGGTGGTATGTTGCCGTTCGTTTTTTCTGCATTGGCAATGAATGCCGTTGGTCGAGCAGCAATGGCAATGATTGAAGAGGTTCGTCGTCAGTTTAGAGACATTCCGCAGCTAAAAGCTGCCCTAGTGGTGATGAAAAAATATGATTCGGATATGACTAAAGCAACTCCGGAAGACAGAAAAATATTTGACGAGGCTGATGGTGTTGCGGATTATTCAAAATGTGTTGAAATATCAACACAAGCATCATTAAGAGAAATGGTATTGCCAGGTTTAATGGCGATTACAGTACCTGTTTTGGTGGGATATATTGGTGGTGCCCAAATGTTAGGAGGCTTATTGGCTGGTGTAACAGTAACAGGCGTTTTAATGGCTATTTTCCAATCAAATGCTGGTGGTGCTTGGGACAATGCTAAAAAAACTATTGAAGAAAAAGGATTAAAAGGAACTGATGCGCATAAAGCATCAGTTGTTGGTGATACTGTAGGTGATCCGTTTAAAGACACTTCAGGACCATCATTAAATATTTTATTGAAATTAATGTCGGTTGTGGCTTTGGTAATTGCGCCAAGTATTGCATTAGATGCTGCTGAGGTTGCAGAATACGCAAAAGAAAATGCAGCACCAACAGAAATGGTTTCTCATGAAATTTCGAAAGAAGTGCAAGTTATTATGAGCACCAATGAAGATGGATCTGTAAAAGCGGTTGTTACTACTACCACAACTGATAATGGAACAATTACTGTGGATGAAAAAGTTTTTGAAGGAACTGATGCTGAAGTAAAAGCTGAAATTCAAAATCTTAAGGATGTTAAAGTTGAGGTAATTACACCAACAACTGAAGAATAGTTTCTTAAAAAAGCTTATATTTTAAAGTATTATATAAAAAATCCTGCCAACGGCAGGATTTTTTGTTCTATAAATAATTGAATTTTATAATTTATTCCGGTTGTAAAATAACTTGAAGTTGCTGTGGAATCACATGACATTCATCTGCCTTTACAGTTATCGATTCAGAAACAAAAGGAATGTATCCAGCACCAGAAACAGTAATGATATAAGTTCCTTGGCGCTCCCAGGCTCCAGAAAAGACAGGATTGTTTTCATTGTAAAATTCCAGGTTTTCAGTATAATTTATGTCTTTGGCTGTTACAGTAATGCCATTGCCCAAAACCTGATTGGTAATAGCATCTTTTACGGTAACATTTAGTCCGGCTCTCGCCTCTTCCGTGCAATTAATATCATCAATTTTATTTGAAGTACAGGATAAAAAAATTAAAAAGCTGCAGAAGAATAATATTTTCATCATAAAAAGTATTTAATTTTTTAATAAAACTATGAATCAGTTTTTTAACTTTTACAGTTGATGCACACCAAACTTAAATGACTAATTAAAATTCTTTCAATAGGTTTAAGTTTATGGCATATAGGGAAAATCCCAACATCTTTTGTGCCAAATTGCGTAAAAATAAATTAAACTATTGGAAAAAAGCAAAAGATGCTTTATAAGTTGTCCTCTCTATTTTCCAGATTTAATTTGTCTATTAAGTTGTATTTTGCTTGTCGGGTTTTCCAACGATCACGCGCATATTTTTGCATATCGGTAATTGTATCTTTTTCATCGGTTATTTCAAGTCCAAGCAAGGTTTCAATAATATCTTCCAAGGTCACAATTCCATCCATGCCACCGTATTCATCAATAATTACCGCAATATGTTCTTTTCTTTCCAAAAGAGTTTCCCAAACGCTAAACAATACTTTTGAATCTTGAACAAATACAATTTCTCGTTTAATATCTTTGAGTTTTAAATCAAGTTGTCCTTCCGCAAGCTTTTCAAAAACTGTTTGTCTGAACACATAACCTGTTATATTTTCTGTACTTTCTGAATAAATGGGAATACGTGAGTATTTTAGGTAATCTTTATTTCTTAAAAAATCATTTAAGGTTAAATTTTCGTCCGCCACAGCCACAACAACCCTTGGTGTCA